>JALZOE010000156.1 GCA_030857325.1 Acidobacteriota bacterium | reverse complement strand
GTGCAGGGTTTGTCGCTGAGCTGTTTTTTGATAAATCAGAACGAACAATAATTTATCGCTCACCTCCGGCAGCTTTGCTTTTCTGCCGCCTCATTCTTGCCCGTTGTTTTTTCTTTTTAGCAACTTTCGGTTTCGGTTTGGCAGAAAGTTGATAACACTTTTCAAAGGTTGGCAACAAAATTTGAAACTCTTCATCGGTCAATCCGGTAGCTGCCAAAAACTCTTTCGGTTTTCCTTTTAATTCAACATATCTTAACATTTACACAGTTTAATTGATTTTACTTATTTCCGATAATGTCTAATTAAATTTTACTTGAATATAGTTTTCTTCTTTCAATTCCAAACTATTTTTTTCATTTAGAGTGGCTGAAATTAATTCACCATCAAGCACAACTAGCGGTTCATAATAAGCGAAAAGACTATCAGTAGTTTTGTCTTTACTGATAAAACTAGATTCTATCCCGTGTTCTAAGGCTTTTGTGGCATTACAAAACGAACTAAATATTTTATCTTTTCCGCTACTAAATCCCTCAATCGCACTTCTTCCTATTTTTGAGTGAAGTTTTTCATTATATTTTGTGAATGTTTTATTCAATACTAGATGGTCAAGATTATTATTCACCCACTTATTAGGAAGACCGAAAAGTTGCTCAACACCAGAAGATAGGAGTTACGCAGTTGAAACACTGTTAAACAAAGGTTTATTGAAAACAAAAGACTTATGGCAAATTGCGTTCATCAAAAAGCCTTGTAAATTGTTGATTTTTCGTTCAACTGCGTAACTCCTACAGAAGATTCACTCATAAATATTACCCAAGGTTTTGTTTTCTCGGTTTTCACTTCTGTTACCAAATAATAACTCAACTCATAAACAGATTCTTTTTTATTATTCTTATAGTCATGAACAAAGAAACTACAAATCAAGTCTATTTCTCTCCCTTTATTTTCGTCTTTATCTATATAAAAACTGTTGAAATCAACGCTCCAATCTTGTTGAAGAAATATTTTGCTTACTTCTAATTCTGTGGGAAATCCTGTTTTAAGAATCTGAGTTTTTAATTTTTCTATATCTTCTTTTTTCATTAAAATTATTTTATGCTTATTTAGATTTTCTCTGATTACGTCGAAATCATACAGAAATTATCTAAGAACCATCCAAAACTCTACAGGATTTACAATTTTCAGTCCGCGAAAGCGTCGGCGAAAATCTTTGCATTCGTCCGTGTAGCCGGTCATCAAATCGAGCAAATCTTTATCGCGGCTGACGATATAATCGGCTTCAACTTCAACAGCAAGGTCAATGATTATTTCGTCTTTCGGGTCGCGCTCAAAATCGAATTCGTGCGGAACGGAATCAACGAAAGTTGAGATACGTGTAATATGTTCGATAAATAATTCGATTTGAAATTCGTCGACATCGGGCAGTCGCGCGAGAATGTTCAGTCTTAAAATTACGTCTCTGATTTCTTCGAGCGTCGCTTTTGAAACGAATAGCTTTGCGTTTCGCTTCGGACTGCTTCGACGCATTGCGGCAACGCCGTTCGGGTTGAGCAAGGTTTGAAGAAAGATGTTGCAATCGAAAACGCCGCAGAGAATTTTAGTCGGCATTTATGATTTGGCTTTGCCGTGTTTTTCTTCCCAGACTGCTTGACGTTCGCTTTCGATTAACTCATCCAATTCGTCTTCGGTGATTCCGCTTTCGGCAAAGTTTCGTCTGACGGGTGCGAGAATTTCGTCAAGCGTTTTTCGCTTATCAATATCTTGCTCAATCAAACTTTCGATGTATTCGGCAATATCTTTCCCGTTTCCTTTTGCCCGTTCTTCCAAAATTGCGCCTATATTTTCTGGAACTTGAATTGTCAGCGTCATTGTTTCCATAAATGAAACTTTAGCACGGATTGTCTGCTACTAAGAGCGGAAAAGTTGTCCCGATAAATAAAACCTTACTCGAACAATTTACTGAATCCGGGCGCGTTCGACCAGCATTTTGAGATTTTCCAAAGGCTGAACGCCGCTCAAGGCAGATGTTCGATTCGCCGCAAATGCCGGAACGCCGCTCAAGCCAATCGTTTCCGCTTCTTGCTCGTCGGCGATGACGGTCGGTTCAAACTCTCTGTTTTCGAGCGCGCGGCTTAAACTGTCGGTTTCTAAATTTAATTTTGAGGCGAGAGAAATCAGAATCTCCGTGTCACCGATGTTTTCGCCGCGCTCGAAAAAGGCGCGGAAAATCTCGGCGTTCATTTCGTCGAATTTGCCCGTGGAACGCGCCCAGTGCGCGGCTTCGTGCGCCAGACGCGAGCGCGGCTGGACGGGCGGAAGTTTTATCTGGATGTCCATTCTTTCAGCCATCGGATAAACCGAAGCGTTCCAGACGCGATGAAGATATTCGCCGTCGGGCGCGAGCGTCGGGACAGGTTCGGGGCGCAGTTCAAATGCCCGCCAGATGATTTCAACGTCAGATTCCGAATTGACCAATTCGGCGACGGCGGATTCCGCCAGCCAGCAGAACGGTCAGACGTAATCGGAGAAAATTTCGAGTGTTACTTTTTCCATATTTCTTCGGCTCAATTTATACAAACCTGATATTTAGCTAATGTTGCGGCGCGATTATAAATTTGTCAATAAAATTCAATTTGCACAGACGGCGTTTATCGATGTCGGTTTTTATATAAATCACAAAATAGTCGAAGAATTTCAGGTCGAAGATTCCGATTGTTTTGCTAAAATGATTTTATGCAAAATCAAATTCGCGTGCTTTTAATCGAAAATCAGACTTTGACGCGCGTCGGCGTAAAAACGATTTTGAGCGCGCGGGACGACTTTGAAATCGTCGGCGAAGCGGCAAGCGGCGCGGCGGGTTTTGAATTATTCAAGCAGACAAATCCCGATGTTGTAATTTTGGGACTGCGCCTGCCGGATTCGTGCGCGATTGACGATTTGAGCGATTATTTTGCTGAAAATAAGCGGGCGAAAATCATTATTTTAGCCGAACACGCGGGCGACGCGGAAATCAGCCGGGCGTTGAAGCGGGGGGCGCTCGGCTACGTTTGTAAAGACGTGTCGGAAATCGAACTCGTCGAAGCGATTCGCGCGGTCGCGGCGGGCAGAAAATATATTCCGCAGAACATTGCCGGTATTTTAAGCGAAAATTTCGGGCAGGAGGAACTGACGCCGAGCGAGCAGAAAATTTTGCGGATGATTGTTTCCGGCAAGGCGAACAAGGAAATGGCTTTCGATTTGAATGTTTCGGAAAATACGGTCAAAACTCACGTTAAAAACATTTTCGATAAATTAAACGTCTCGGACAGAACTTCCGCCGCGACCTCGGCAATAAAAAGAGGATTGGTGCGCATCGATTTATAAATATTGAAGAAATAGAACGCAGATGACGCGGATTAAGCTGGTTTACACGGATTTTGAAAAAAATTATCCGTGAAAATCCGCCGCATCCGCGTCATCCGCGTTCTATCCTTAATTTTCCTCACCCGAATTGACGAGAAAACTCTCGCCGCAATTGATGATTACGGTCGCGCTATCTTCCTGTAATCTTAATGCATAGATTGAATTTCGAGAGGAGAAAAAAATGATTAAAATCAGAAAATCGGAAGAACGAGGCGGCGGAAATTACGGCTGGCTCGACACGAATTACACATTTTCATTCAACACTTATTACGACCCGAAATATACGGGTTTTCGCTCGCTTCGCGTGATAAACGAAGATTGTGTTGAACCGAATCGGGGTTTCGGAACGCACGGACACAGCGATATGGAAATTATCACTTACGTTGTGAGCGGCGAACTCGCGCACAAGGACAGTTCGGGCGGCAGCGAAACTTTGCGACCGCACGAAGTCCAGCGAATGACTGCCGGAACAGGCATCCGGCACAGCGAATTTAATCCGTCGAAAACGGATAAGGTTCACCTTTTGCAGATTTGGATTATGCCGGAAAAAAACGGCTTGGAGCCGGGTTACGAGCAAACTTATTTCGCGCCCGAAACAAAACAGGGAAAATTAAAGCTCGTCGCCTCGCGCGGCGGAAACGACGGTTCGGTTAAAATTAATCAGGACGTGAAACTTTATTCTTCGATTTTGAAAACGGGCGAAGAAATTTCGCACGAACTCGCTCCAAATCGCCACGCGTGGATTCAAATCGTCAAAGGTTCTTTGACGATAAACGGCGAAACTTTGTCGGCGGGCGACGGCGCGGCAATCAGCGACGAGACTCGATTAAAAATCAAATCGTCGGCGGATGAAACTGAACTTCTGCTGTTTGATTTGAATTGATTCGGCTAAAAGAGTTTAACCGCAGGCAAACGCAAAGAACGCGGAGATTTTTTGAATCTGCATTTCTTTGCGTTTTTGTTTTCTTATCTGTTTAATGTCAACACAACCTATAGTGCATTTACCTGCATTTACCTATCAACCGATTTTCTTCCGTTTTGCGTCTTCTCGTCTTTAAGTTAAAATTTCTCCGTGAAATTTGAAACAAAAACTGCCGAACCGCGCGACGCTTCAGCCGTTATTTTACTGAATCAAAACTTTACAAAAGTTCTCTGGGCGCAGCGCAATCCGAATATAAAATTCTTAGGCGGCTGGCACGCTTTTCCGGGCGGCAAAGTCGAAACGGGCGACGGCGAAATCAAAGTTAAAAACTGCGAAGACAAAGATTTAGAAAAATTCATCGTTGCCGCCGTGCGTGAATGTTTTGAAGAAGTCGGCGTTTTACTTGTCAGAGGCGGCGAAAAGTTGACGAAAGGTCAGCGCGCATCTCTGCACGGCGATTTAATTTCCGGCGTGTTTTCTTTTGCGGAAATTCTTGAAAACTGGAATCTCTGGATTGACGCGCGCGATTTTTTTCACACCGGATTTTGGACGACGCCGCCGTTTTCGCCCGTGCGTTTTAAGACGAGATTTTTTCTCGTCGTCTGTCCTTTGAAACAGACGCCTTTTGCCGCCATCACGGAAATGCGGAACGTCGAGTTTACCGAACCGAAAGACGCGCTGGCTCGTTGGGAAAATTCCGAAGTTTTAATTTCTCCGCCGGTTTTGATTACGCTGCAAACTTTGGCGTCGGGAAAAACCGACGACCTGAAACCGGAAATCGTTTCACAAAAACTTCTAAAAAAATCGCAAATCCACAGCGGCGACATCAATTTCATCGAACTCAATCGGCGCGTGATTTGCGTTCCCGTAAAAACAGAAACCTTGCCGCCGGCGACGCACACGAATTGTTTCGTCGTCGGGCGCGAAAAGTTTGTCGTCATCGACGCGGCGGCAAAAGATGAAACCGAACAAGCTAAATTATTTGAGTCGGTTGATTCTTTTATCGAAAAGGGTTTTGTCTGCGAGGCGATTGTCGTTTCGCATCTGCACCGAGACCACACGGGCGGCGAAACGGTTTTGCAAAAACATCTGCGCGACAAATTCGATTTAAGGATTCCGCTTTCCGCGCATCGTCTAACGGCGGAAAGTCTGCGCGGAACGGTTAAAATCGAAAAATTTATCGAAGACAATGAAATTTTTGAATTAACGGACAAAAACGGCAAGTCGTTTGAATTAAAAGCCTTACACACACCCGGACACGCTCGCGGACATCTCGCTTTTTACGACCAAGAATTTGGTTTTCTGCTGTCGAGCGACAATGTTTTGAGCGCGGGAAGCGTTTTAATCGCGCCGCCCGAAGGCAATATGATTGATTATTTAAATTCGCTTGAAAAATTGAAAAATCTGCCGAATTTGAAATTCTTATGCGGCTCGCACGGCGCGGCGGTTTTCGACGCGCGCGGTAAAATCGAAAGTTTTATTGCACACCGTTCGGAACGCGAAAGAAAAATTATCGAAGCAATCGAAAACAACGCGAAAAGTTTGAGTGAAATTGTCGAAAAAGTTTACACGGATATTTCGCCGGATGCGCGGGCGCTCGCGGAAAAAAGCGTCGAAGCGCATTTTGAAAAACTTGAAACGGAAGGAAAAATCGAAGGATTTAGATTAAAAAAACAAAATCTGTCCGCGGTGTAATCTGCAATCAGGCACGCTTATTGCAAAACTATCTGCAAATTGAGTTTAGCAGTATGCAATTCATACACCCATAATGCTTAGTAAATATTTTGAGTGTTCAATGAGTGTAAATTTTAATAATTAAATAGTTTTGGAGGAAATAGTTATATGGCAAGCCAATCAAATACAAGTAATTCACCAATCGTAACCGCGTTGTTTCGCGACCGACAGAGCGCGGAATGCGCTTATCAGGCAATCAGCGGTCGAGGTTATGACAGAGACGACGTTAACGTCATAATGTCGGATGAAACCCGTAAGAGTCAATACGCCGAAGGCAGCACAAGTGGTGATACCGAACTTGGAAGTAAGGCGATGGAAGGCACGGCGACGGGCGCGGGAATCGGCGGAACACTCGGCGCGGTTTTAGGGGCGATAGCCGCTATCGGAACTTCGATTGCTCTGCCCGGACTCGGACTTCTTATTGCGGGACCGCTTGCCGGTGCGTTAGTCGGCGCGGGCGCGGGCGGTTTGACCGGCGGATTAA
>JALZOE010000155.1 GCA_030857325.1 Acidobacteriota bacterium | reverse complement strand
TATTCGCTGCCGTATAATTTCATAATCGTGATGCCTGACGGCGGCAAGGAAAGCTGGTATGTGGACAACGTAAATCTGCCGAATGATAAATACGAGAGTTATTTTATCAAAGAATTAATTCCTGAAATTGACGCAAAATATCGCACAATCGGCGACCGAAACAATCGAATCATCGCCGGACTTTCGATGGGCGGTTACGGCGCGGTCAAATTCGGTCTGAAATATCCCGAAAAATTCGTTCTGGTAGGTTCATTCAGCGGCGCGATGGATGCCGTCGTTAAAACTCAAAATTATAAACATTTAATAAAATCCGTCGCCGATGTTTTCGGCGATGAAAACAGTCAGGCGCGAAAAGAAAATGATATTTTCAAAATAATCAACGAATCTTCGACCGAAAAAATAAAAAATTTTTCGTTTTTATTCGTTGATTGCGGCACGGAAGACCATCAATTTCAATCAAACAGAGATTTTGTCGCGCTTCTGACCGACAAAAAAGTTCGGCACGAATACCGGCAAAAGCCGGGCGTTCACAATTGGGCGTTTTGGGATTCGGAAGTGCGGGAATTTTTGCGCGTCGCCGATGAAATGATGTCGCGGAAAACGCCGAAGACGGAGAAATGAAGAACTTAAACACGCAAATTTTAATAATTTGTCTGATGTTATTCGGGATGTTTGCAACTTCGTCCGACGCTCAAAGTTTGTCCCGAATCCGCTACACAATCAACGATAATTGGAAGTTTTTCCCGTCGGAAGTTGCCGATGCCGAAAAGCGCGAATTTGAAGATAACAACTGGCAAAAAATCAGTTTGCCGCATACCTGGAATGTCGAAGATACTTTTGACGACGAGCCGGGTTACAGACGCGGCGCGAGTTGGTATCGGCGCGAACTGAACTTAAATTCAAACTTTAAGAATAAAAGGATTTTTCTCTTTTTTGAAGCGACGAATCACACGGCTGACGTTTTTGTGAACGAAAAATTTCTCGGTCGGCACGTCGGCGGTTACACGGCTTTTGTTTTTGACGTAACGGATTCGGTCGAGTTTGATAAACCGAATCTGATTGCCGTCAAAGTTGACAACACGCACGACCGCGACAAACCGCCGATTGACGGCGATTTTACGATGTATGGCGGAATTTACCGCGATGTCTGGCTGATTGCGGCGGACGAAGTTCATTTCAAAGTTACGGATTTTGCTTCGCCGGGCGTGAAAATCGAAACGCCGCGGGTCTCCGCGGATTCGGCAAACGTCAAAATTTCGGGAACAATTGTCAATACGGGCAAAATTGCGAAACAAATCGAAATCGTCAACACAATTTTTGACGCGGAAAACCGTCAAATCGCTTTGACAAATTCTAACTTAAAAATCAACGCGAACAGCGAATCAAATTTTGAGCAAACGTCAAAACAAATCAAAAATTCGCGTCTCTGGTCGCCCGACGAACCGAATCTTTACCGCGTGCGAACCGTCATTCGTGAAAACGGGAAAGTTTTGGACGAGATAACAAATCCGCTCGGTTTTCGCTGGTTTCGATTCGACGCGAAAGAAGGTTTTTTCCTGAACGGCAAGCATTTAAAGTTGCTTGGAACGAATCGTCATCAGGATTATAAAGGCTTAGGAAACGCCGTGCCTGACGCTTTGCAGGCGCGCGATTTAGAAATTATCAAGGAAAACGGTTTTAACTTTTTGCGGCTCGCGCATTATCCGCAAGACGCTTCGGTTTTGGAAGCGGCAGACCGTCTTGGTTTGATAATTTGGGAAGAAATTCCGATTGTTAATCAGATTCACGTTTCCGAAACATTTAACGAAAACGCCAAACGGATGTTGACCGAGATGATTCGCCAGCATCGCAATCATCCTTCAATCGTGATTTGGGGTTATATGAACGAGGTTTTTCTGCCCGTTCCTAAAACCGACGACGTGACGAAGGCAACGGTCGAACTTGCCAAAGAGTTGGAAAAAATCTGCAAAACCGAAGATGCCAGCCGCGTCACGGCAATCGCCTTCGATTGGGGCGCGCGCGAGCTTTATCACACTTCCGGCTTGAGCGAAATTACAGACGTAATCGGCTGGAATCTTTATCACGGCTGGTATTACGAAACTTTCGCTGATTTCGGAAGATTTATGGACGAACAGCACCGGCGTTTTCCGAATAAACCTTTGATTATCAGCGAATACGGCGTGAACGGCGACCAGCGGCTTCATTCTCTAAATCCGAAACGCTTTGATTCGACCATCGAATGGCAAAGAATGTATCACGAAGCGTATCTGCCGCAGTTTTTGAGCAGAAAATTTATCGCGGGAACAGCGATTTGGAATCAGTTTGATTTCGGTTCGGAATTTCGCGGCGAAACGATTCCGCATCTCAATCAAAAAGGAATTTTCACCTACGACCGCAAGCCGAAAGACATTGCATATTTCTACAAAGCAAATTTTTCCAAAGACGCGGTTTCGCACATCGCTTCGCGTGATTGGCAATACAGAAGCGGAACGTCGCAACAGACGATTGATGTTTATTCAAATCTGCCAAACGTCGAACTTATTCACGACGGCGTTTCGCTCGGCAAAAAATCAGGCGGCGAAAATCGAAAGGTATCTTGGGAGATAAATTTGAAGAGCGGGAAAAATTCATTTACCGCGCAAGGTTTAAAGGACAAAATTCCTCAAAGCGATGCGGTCGAAATTTATTTTATCGATACATCGAAACCGTTTGACGAATCTTTCCGCGAAATCGCCGTTAATGTCGGTTCAAACGCCGATTTTATGGACGAAAGCAAAATTGTCTGGACGGCTGATAAATCTTTTCAAACAGGCGGTTGGGGATTTGTCGGAAATGACGCGAAGGAAATTTCGACTCTGCGAAACACTTTGGGAAGTCTTGACGACCCGCTTTTTCAAACAATGTCGGAAAATTTGACCGCGTATAAATTCGATGTTCCCGACGGCGTTTATGAAATCGAATTGCGTTTTGTCGAGCCGAAATTCAAGGAAAACGGGCAGAGAGTTTTTGATGTCGGGATAAACAGGCAGACTTATTTGAAGAATTTCGATTTAGTGAAAGAAAGCGGTTTTATGCAGTCTTTGTCAAAGAAATTCCGCGTTTCGGTCGAAAATAAACAAGGCGTTAGAATTGATTTTCAGGCATTAAAAGACAAACCGATTTTGAGCGGAGCGAGAGTTGTAAGGGTTTTGTAAGTTTTTAATAATAAAGAGTTTGGATTGTAATTATCACTTTTACAACCCGAAAACATAATTTAAAAAATGAAAAGACAAAAATTCATTGGTTCAATTCTATTTGTATTTCTTCTGTTATTTTTGAGTGTTCCAGCACAAGTTGCCACTCGCGGTCTTTCAACGAAAGATGCGCAAATCGAACAAAAAATCAACGCTCTTTTGGCGCGGATGACTCTGGCGGAAAAACTCGGTCAGCTTCAGCAATTGGACGGCGAGGCAAACGGAAAATATCGCCCTGAACATCTCGAACTTGCGCGAAAAGGTTTATTGGGTTCGACGCTCAATGTGCGCGGCGCGAAAATGACCAACGAATTGCAGCGAGCCGCGCTTGAATCGCGTTTGAAAATCCCGATTCTGCTCGGTTTCGATGTGATTCACGGATACCGCACGATTTTTCCCGTGCCTTTGGGCGAGTCGGCAAGTTGGGATTTGGATTTGATGGAAAAAACGGCGGCGATTGCGGCGGCGGAATCACGCGCAGCGGGCGTTCATTGGACGTTCGCGCCGATGGTTGACATTTCCCGCGACGCGCGTTGGGGACGCATTATCGAAGGCGCGGGCGAAGATACGTTTCTCGGTTCAAAAATCGCTTACGCGCGTGTTCGCGGTTTTCAAGGCGACGATTACAGCGCGAATGACAAAGTAATGGCGACCGCCAAACATTGGGTCGGCTACGGCGCGGCGGAAGGCGGACGCGATTACAACACGACGGATTTATCCGAACGCAGTTTGCGCGAAGTTTATTTTCCGCCGTTCAAAGCGGCGATTGATGCCGGCGTCGGCTCGTTTATGACCGCGTTCAACGATGTTGACGGCGTTCCGGCAACCGGAAATCCGTTTCTTTTAAAAGACGTTTTGCGAAAGGATTGGAAATTCGACGGTTTGGTAGTCAGCGATTATACAGCCGTGATGGAATTGATATTTCACGGTCTGGCGAAAGACGAGCCGAGCGCGGCGATGTATGGCTTAAATGCCGGAACGGATATGGAGATGGTTTCGCGTTTTTATAATAAATACGGCGAAAATCTCGTAAAAGACAAAAGAGTTTCGATTAAAACGATTGACGAAGCCGTTCGCAATGTTCTTCGCATAAAATATCGCTTAGGAATTTTTGATAATCCGTTTGCCGATGAGTCCAGAGAGAAAGCCGAAGTTTTCAAACAAGCAAACCGCAACACGGCTAAAATTGCCGCCGAAAAATCGTTTGTTCTATTAAAAAACGAAAACAATACATTGCCTATCAGCAAAACTATAAAAGAAGTTACGGTTATCGGCGATCTGGCGAACAATAAAAAGGAAATGAATGGCAACTGGACGGGCGACGGACAGCCGAACGACCCGATTACAGTTTTAGAAGCCTTGAAAGCGAAATTTCCGAATATAAAGATTCGTTATGAAAAGGGCTGCGATGCTTATTGCAGAACGGATGAAGGGTTCAAAAAAGCGGTTGACGCGGCTAAAGATTCTGATTTTACGATTCTGGTTGTCGGCGAAGCGGCGGATATGTCGGCGGAAGCGTCTTCGCGTTCCGAGATTGATTTGCCGGGCAGACAACTCGAACTCGTTCAGCAAATTCACCGCGCCGGAAAACCTTACGCCGTCGTTTTGATGAACGGCAGACCTTTGACGATAAATTGGCTGGCGGAAAATTCTCCGGCGATTCTGGAAACGTGGTTTGCCGGAACCGAAGCCGGAAACGCAATTGTTGACACGCTTTTCGGCGACGCGAATCCGGGCGGGAAACTGCCCGTCTCGTTTCCGCGCTCGGTCGGACAGATTCCGATTTATTACAATCACAAACGGACGGGTCGCCCGTTACTTACCGACCAAAAATATACTTCAAAGTATTTGGATGTTTCCAACGAACCGCTTTACCCGTTCGGTTACGGCTTGAGTTACACGAGATTTCAACTTGAAAATCTGCGGTTGGATAAACTTAAAATAAGACCGACGGAAAGCGTAAAAGTCAGCGTGGATGTTACGAATCGCGGCAGAATGGCGGGCGATGAAGTCGTACAGCTTTATATCCACGACATTGCGGCGACCGTGACGCGCCCGGTCAAAGAATTGCGCGGTTTTAAACGCATTACCTTGAATGCCGGAGAAAAGCAAACTGTCGAATTTACGCTCGCGCCGAAAGATTTGACATTTTTAGACCGCGATTTGAAACCCGTTTTAGAACCGGGCGAGTTTCAGGTGATTGTCGGAACGAGCAGCGATAACGGAATGCAGAGCGTTTTTGAAGTCGTTAATTTGCTGGCGCGTCCGCCGACTCAGGCGAAAACGATTGATTTAGAAATTGACCCCGCGCCGAAAACTCCCGTTCCAACCGCCAAAATTTCGGCTGAAGACGATGCTTTTCTCGAAGATATGTCAAAGCGTAGTTTTATGTATTTATGGGAGCATACAAATCCCAAAAACGGCTTAACGCTCGACCGCGTGGGAACGAACGGAACGCGCAAGCCGGAAGGTCATCGCGCTCATAATATTGCCAGTATCGCCGCTTCGGGTTTCGCTTTGACAGCGAACTGCATCGCCGCCGACCGCGGTTGGGTGACGAAAGCCGAAGCCACTGAAAGAACGCGAAATACGCTCGATTTTTTTGCCAACCGCGCCTTCCACAAAAACGGCTGGTTTTATCACTGGATGGATTTTGAAACCGGCGAGAGGCGTTGGAACAGCGAGATTTCCTCAATTGACACCGCGCTTTTACTCGCCGGAGTTCTGACCGCTAAACAATGCTTTGCGGACAACCGGGAAATCGGGCAGCTTGCCGATAAAATCTCGCAGCGAGTTGATTACAAATGGATGCAGGGCGAAAATCAGTATCTGCTGACGCACGGCTGGAAACCCGAAGACGGTTTTTTGAAAAACAACTGGGACAAATACAGCGAAGACGCGATACTTTATCTTCTGGCAATCGGCTCGAAAACGCATCCGATTTCGCCGAATTCGTGGTATGCGTGGGAGCGACCGTGGCAGGAATACGGCGGATACAGATATTTAGCATCGGTTTCGCCTCTGTTTATTCACCAGTATTCACACGCCTGGGTTGATTTCCGCAACCGCCGCGAACATCGTCCGCCGTTTGTCAATTACTTTGAAAATTCGGTCAAAGCGACCCGCGCTCAACAGAAGTTTTTCGCCGAAGTTTTGAGCAGGGAATTTCCGAAATATTCGCCGACGATGTGGGGAATGTCGGCTTCGGACAGCCAGCGCGGTTATCTCGCCTGGGGCGCGCCGCCGCGCCACGACCGGACGGACGGCTCGGTTGTCCCGTATGCCGTCGCCGGTTCGCTGATGTTCACCC
>JALZOE010000012.1 GCA_030857325.1 Acidobacteriota bacterium | reverse complement strand
TAATTTTATTTTTATCGAGTCGCGGAAAAACGCCCGCAACCGTTCCGATTTTCGTTCCTTTTTTTAATTCTCCCCAAGTTAAATTTTCGGGATTTATTTGTTCGATATTTTCGCTCAAACCGATTTGCGCGTAAATTTCTCTGGCTGCTTTCGGCATTACGGGATAAAGCAAAACGCACAGCCAGCGCAGAGTTTCGGTTGCGCGATACAGAATTGCGTTCAAAGTTTCGGCTTGGTGTTCGTCTTTGACCAGTTCCCAGGGTTTGGCGTCGGAAATCATTTTGTCTATTCGGACGATGATTGTCCACAAAATTTCCAGCGCCTGGTTGAATTCAAAATTGTCGAAACGGCGCAGAAATTCATCTCGCGCGTGTGTCAAAACCGAAACCAATTCCTGCTCGTCCGGGCTAATTCCAGCACGTTTGGCATTTAAATAATTCGATTCCTGAATTTTGCCGCCCGGAATCGCGCCGTCCCGATATTTGTTAATCATCGACAGCGTGCGGCTTGATAAATTGCCCAGACCGTTCGCCAAATCCGCATTTGCGCGGTCAATCAGATTTTCGTAGCCGAATTTCCCGTCCTGCCCGAAAACCATTTCGCGCAGAACAAAATAACGCACGGCGTCGGTCGAAAAATGTTTGTGCAGAACGTCGAGTTCGACGACGTTGCCGAGCGTTTTGCCCATTTTGCGCCCGTCGGCGTCGAGCCACATTCCGTGCGCGAAAACCGTTTTCGGCAATTCGATTTCCGCCGCGAGCAGAAACGAAAACCAGTAGACCGTGTGAAAACGCAAGATGTCTTTGCCGACAAGATGCGCCGCGTTTTGCCAGTATTTTTCAAAACCGGACTTTTCGGAATTCCCGTAACCTATTGCCGTTATGTAGTTTGAAAGCGCGTCGAGCCAGACATACATCACGTGATTCGCGTCGCCCGGAACAGGAACGCCCCACGCGACGCTCTTTTTTTCGCGCGAAATCGACAAATCCTGCAAACCGCTTTTAATAAATGAAACGACTTCGTTGCGTCTGGTTTCGGGAAGAACTTTTTCAGGATTTTCTTCGATAATTTGCAAAAGCCTTTCGCCGTAATCGGAAAGACGGAAGAAATAACTTTCTTCGGAAACTTTGTCGAGCGGGCGTTCGTGAACCGGACAGCGCGGCGCGTCTTCGCCCGTCCGCAATTCATATTCGGTTTCGGTTTTAAATTCGGCACAGTTCGGGCAAAACCACGCTTCGTAAAAACCTTTATAAATCGTTTCATTTCCCTTCGGCGTTTTATTTTCCGCGATTTTTCGCCACAGATTCTGCACGCCTTCGTAATGAAACGCTTCGGTCGTCCGCATAAAAATGTCGTAACCGGTCAAACTGAAATCGGCGAACATTTTTTTATATTGACTCGAAACAAAATCAACCTGTTCCTTTGGCGTCTTGCCGTTTTTTTCGGCGACGCGCTGGATATTAACGCCGTGTTCGTCCGTTCCCGTTAAAAAAAACGTGTCGAAACTGCGCTGTTTCTTATGTTTGGCAATCACGTCGGCAACAGTCGTCGTATAAAGATGTCCGAGATGCGGCAGGCTGTTGGCGTAATAAATCGGCGTTGTAATGTAAAAAGTTTTCATAACTCAGAAAGTTGAAACCACAGATTAACACAGACAAACACGGATAATTAAATCAATAAAAATCTGTGTTATCTGTGTATATCTGTGGTTAAATTTTCTTTCCCGTCGTCTCTAAAATTAAACTATTTACGATTCGGCTGCGCCCGCGCGAATTCGTCCGATTGGTTAAAGGCGGGCATTTTCGCCGCGTTCGATGCTCGCAAACCGATTGCCAGGCTGATGTCCAAAGACTGCACCATTCCGTCGAACCGCCAATCGTCGCGGAATTCGTCCGACGGCTGGTGATAATGTTTTTGATTAAATTCGGCGAATAATTTTTCGCTGAAATCCTTCGGCTTTCCGACGTAATCGTCGCCGTTTCTGATGCTCAGCGACGGCACGCCGCCTCTTGCAAACGGAAAATGGTCGGAGCGGAAAAACGAACCTTGTTCCGGGCGCGCGTCCGGCAAAAACTTCATTCCGCGTTCTTGCAAGACTTCGTTGACGAACGGCTGAAGGCTCGAACGTTCCGCGCCGAGCGCGCCGTAATTGGTCGTCAAACCGTAAAAGTTTCCGCCGTCGATATTGATATTCGCCGCCGTTTTTTCGAGCGGGAAAACCGGATTCGCCGCATACCATTCCGCGCCTAAAAGTCCTTGCTCTTCGGCGGTCGTGAATAGAAAAACCTGCGAGCGTTTCGGCTGCTCGCTTGCGGGCAATTTCGTAATCGCTTCGGCAACAGCCAAAACCTGCGCGACGCCCGAAGCGTTGTCTAACGCGCCGTTATAAATCGTGTCGCCTTTGTCGTTCGGCGCGCCGACGCCCAAATGGTCCCAATGCGCCGTATAGACGACGTATTCATCTTTCATTTTCTGGTCGCTCCCCAGCAAAACGCCGACGACGTTGTTTGAATCGAGCCGTTTTAATTCGCTGTTTATATCAATCTTTGCATTCAAGCCTAACTTTACCGGCGAGAAATTTCTCGATTTCGCCTGTTCTCTTAGCGTATCGAGATTTTTTCCGGCTTGCGTGAAAAGTTTTCGCGCCGCGTCTTCGGTCATCCACGAACGCATTTGCAAAAAAGGAGTTTTCGAGTCGTTTGTTCGGGCAATATCGAAGCGCCAACTGCCGTTTGAAGTTTGCACGACGTTCCAGCCGTAACCGGCGCTGTCGGTCGTGTGAATCAAAATGACGCCCGCCGCGCCGCGCCGCGCCGCTTCTTCAAATTTGTAAGTCCAGCGCCCGTAATAAGTTAAAGCCTTCGCGCCGAACAGATTCGGTTCGCTTGCGGTTGCGGGCGGGTCGTTGACCATCATCACAAGAATTTTTCCGCGATAATCCGCCCCGTTTCCTTTGTAATCGTTCCATTTCTGTTCGGGCGCGTCGATGCCGTAACCGACAAAAACGAGTTCGCTGTTTAAGTTGACCGTTTCGGTTTGCGCTCCCGTAAAGGCGACGAATTCATCACCGAATTTATACGCGGCGTCGCCGACGTTCAAAGTCGTATTCGGATTCGCCTTCACCGCGACGAGCGAAACCGGCTGAAAATACGAACCGTTATTCGCCGGTTTGACGCCAATCATTTCCAGTTGATTGGCGATATATTTGGCGGCAAGCTCGCCGCCGCGACTTCCGGGAGCGCGTCCTTCAAAACCGTCGTCGGATAAAAATTTAACGGTTGATTTCAGTTTTTCCTCGCTGAAAAGATTCGTGTATTTGCCTTTTGTCTGCGCGATTGCCGAACAGCAAACGGCTAGAATTAAAACAGTCGATAATATCAATCGGATTTTCATAATTTTTTCTCTCCCGAAAAGTTAATTCTTATTTTCGATTATTTCGTGTTTTTGAAAATCAAAATCCGACTAATCGAGTAATGGATTGGTTGTTTTGAGTTTTGAAAAACGCGTAAAGTCGCGGTCGGTCGTGGCTAAAATTGCGCCGTGTTCGATTGCCAGAGCCGCCAGATGCGCGTCCATCATAATCGCGCCGTTTGTTTGTCCTTCCGTTATTAAATCGCTGAAAATTTCCCAGTGTTTTTCGGTCGGCAGCAGAATTTTCACTTGCGGCTGCGCCAGCCAGTCTTCAACGATTTCAATCGCTTCGGTCAAAGTAAACGGCAGCGGAAAGGCTTTCGGATTGGTCGAAATTCGCAAAAACGCTGTTATTACCTGCCAGCTCAAGCCGAATATTTCGGGCGAAGAAAGTTTTTCTTCGAGCCAGCGTTTGGCTTTTTCGTGCTGTTCGGCGCTTTCATTGTAAGCGTATAAAAGAATGTTCGTGTCCGTCGCCTTCATTTTTGAATCGTTTCGATTTGCTCGATAAGCTCGCCGATATTGTCGTAATTCAAACCCTTGTTGACGCCGAGAGAACGGCTGCGAACGCGAAATTTTTCGCCCTTCTTCAAATCGTTTTCAGCCATTAATCCGAGCCGCAAAGTATCGTTTAACACGTCTTTGAAAGTTTTACCGACTGATTTTTTCAGCTTCGCCCGGAGTTTCGCGGCAACATCGTCTTCAAGGGTTAACGTCGTTCTCATGAAGGAATTTTACCAATATTGATGTTTTGATGTCAAAATGGAAGCACCAAAACATCAATGATTGTTTAACAAAGTTATGTTTATCAACCTTTTATCAAGCTCATCGCTTCGGCGCGTGTTCGCGCATCGGTTCTAAACCCGCCCAAAACGCTTGACGTAACGGTTTTCGCGCCTGGTTTTTTGACGCCGCGCAACGTCATACAAGTGTGTTCGGCTTCCATTACGACCATCACGCCGAGCGGTTCGAGTTCCTCAAAAAGCGTCTGCGCGATTTGCTGCGTCAAACGTTCCTGCACCTGAAGGCGGCGGGCGAAAATTTCGGCGATGCGGGCGAGTTTTGAAAGTCCGACGATGCGCCCGTTTTTCGGAATGTAGGCGATGTGAACCGTGCCGACAAACGGCGCTAAGTGATGTTCGCACACCGACGCTATGGAAATATCTTTGACAATTACCATTTCATCGTGCGAATCGCCGGGCAATGGTTTGATATGTTCGCTGGCGTTTTCCCACATTCCTTCGGTCAGTTCGGCGTAAAATTCCGCCACGCGCTCCGGCGTTTTCTGCAAGCCGTCGCGGTCTGCGTCTTCGCCGATGCCTTCTAAAATAAGCCGCACGCCTTGCGCGATTTTTTCTAAATCAACTTTTTTGTGTGTCAATTTCTTTAACCTTTTTGTTTAAATTTCTCTAAAATTTTTCTTTCGATTTCTTTTAACGGAACATTTGATTTTAGCGCAATTTCCCGAATTTGTTCATATTCGGGTTTGGCGTTGACGATTTTTCCGTTATGACGGGCAATTTTAACCGCAACCGCGCCCGATTCGGTGTCGATTTTAACGATTTCTCGACTTAGACAATTTCTTTCGACAACGGACACACGCACGCCGAGCGTCGTCGTTTCCGTATAAAGCAAATCAGCTAAAACCGCTCTGTCCGATATTTTACAAAGAATTGAAACCATTGTCGCCGGACGATTTTTTTTCATCTGAATCGGCGTAAACCAGCAGTCGAGCGCGCCCGCGTCGAAAGCGCGTTCCATTACAAAGCCAAGTATTTGCGGCGATAAATCGTCAATGTTGGTTTCGATGAGTAATAAATAATTGTCGGATTTCGGATTCGTTTGTTCCCGTGATTCGTTTTCTAATTCGTGTCTATCCGTGTTTATCTGTGGATAATTTTCTTTTTCCACAACTTTTCTACTTCCCTGTGATTCAACTTCTCCAATCATCAGCCGCAAAACATTAGGAAAATCCTTGTATTCACGCGTTCCCGCGCCGTAAGCCGTTCGTTCGACGCGCATTCCGGGAATTTGTCCGAACGACTCGCAGACGGCTGCAATAATCGCCGCGCCCGTCGGCGTTATCAGCTCGCCTTCAATTTCGGTCGAATAAATTGGAATGTTTTGCAGAAGCTCGGCGACGGCGGGCGGCGGCACGGGAAATTTGCCGTGCGCCATTTTGACGAAACCCGAACCGACGTGGATTTTTGAGCACGCGAATTTTTCTATTGCGAGCATTTCAAAACCGACGCACGCGCCGACGACATCGATTATCGCGTCCATCGCGCCGACTTCGTGAAAGTGAATTTTTTCAACGGTTGTGCCGTGAACCGTCGCTTCGGCTTCGGCGAGTTTGCGGAAAATTTTTATCGCACGCGTTTTCACGTTTTCGGATAAACGCGAATCGCCGATAATTTTTTCGATTGTCGAAAGATGCCTGTGCGCGTGTTCGCGCGGAACTTCGACGGCGGCGTGCGTGGCTGAAATACCGGACTTGTCTTTCATCGAAAACTTTATTTCAAATTCGGCAACGTTGAGCAGTTTAATCTGTTCAACCAATTCGTTTTCGTCAACGCCCAACGCGACGAGCGCGCCCAAAATCATATTGCCGCTCGCGCCCGCGAAACAATCGAAATACAAAGTCTTCATAAGTTTAAAGTTTAACCGCAAAACCCGCGCCCGCAAAATCCGGCAATTATCCGCCCGCGATTTTGCTATCTTCATCAACGAACACATATAATCTGATTTTTAATTTATAAGCATCGGATTATTAACAAATGAGTCTTTTACATTTACAAAAAACACTTCGGGAAACTGTCATCGCAACGGCGAAGGAAAAATTCGGCGTCGAACTCGAAACGGTCGCCGCCGAAGTTCCGCCGAAAACCGAGCTTGGCGATTTGGCGTTTCCCGTCGCGTTTGAATTAGCAAAACGAATCAAACAGGCAATGGGTGAAAAGCGCAACCCGCGCGAGATTGCCGAAACTTTGAAAACGTCGCTCGAATCGAACGCGGCGGTCGAACGCGTCGAAGTCGCGGGCGCGGGTTATTTGAATGTTTTTTACAAACGCGCCGATTTTTTGGCGGAAATTATTGATTCCAAATCTTTTGCGGAGCGTGTTTCTTCCGAAAATGAAACGAATGTAAAAGTCTGCGTCGAGCATACGTCGGTCAATCCGAACAAAGCGGCGCATATCGGACACGTTCGCAACGCGGTTTTGGGCGACACGTTCGTGCGGATTTTGCGGGCGACGGGAAAGAACGTCGAAGTTCAATATTACATCGACAACACGGGCGTTCAAGTCGCCGACGTGGTTATCGGATTCGTTTATCTGGAAAAAATGAATCTAGCGGACATCAAAAAACTCGACGCCGAATTGACCGCAAACGGAAAAACTTTTGATTATTACTGCTGGGATTTGTATGCGCGAACCGGCGTCGCTTATCAGGAAAACGAAGAATTAAAATCGAAACGCCACGAAGTTTTGCAGTCAATTGAAGCGGGCGATAATCCGACGGCGGAACTCGCCGATTTTGTCGTTACGCGCAACGTCCAATCTATCGTCGCAACGATGGAGCGATTGTCGATTCGCTACGATTTGCTGCCGCGAGAGTCGGAAATTCTCTATCTTCATTTCTGGCAGAAAGCGTTTGAAGAAATGAAGCGGCGCGATGTGATTCGCCTTGAAACGACTGGCAAATCAGCAGGCTGCTGGGTGATGCCGACCGATTCGCACACCGGCGACGACGAACACGAAGCGGACAAAATTCTCGTCCGTTCAAACGGAACGGTTACATACACGGGCAAAGACATCGCTTATCAGATGTGGAAATTCGGTCTTTTGGGTTTGGATTTTCACTACAATCTTTTTCATAAATATAATGACGGCAAAACGGTTTGGATAACTTCGGCGACTGATTTACAAAGCGAAAATATTCCCGCTTTCGGTAATAATGAAACGGTTTACAACGTCATCGACTCCAGTCAATCTTACCCGCAGGAAGTCGTCAAAAAAGGCGTCGGAGTTATTTTCCCCGAAAAAGGCGAAGCGGCGAATATTCATCTTTCCTACGCGAAAGTCGCACTTTCACCGGCGGCGGCTCAGGAATTAGGTTTTGTAATATCGGATGAAGATAAACAAAAATCCTCTATCGAAATGTCGGGGCGCAAAGGTTTGGGCGTCAAAGGCGACGATTTGATAAATCGGCTCGAAGCCAACGCGCTTCAGGAAGTCGAAGCGCGTCATCCCGATTTATCCGCCGAAGAAAAACAAAAAACGGCGCGCACAATCGCCGTCGGCGCGCTCAGATATTTTCTATTAAAATTTACGCGCACGACCGTTATCGTTTTCGATTTCAAGGAAGCGTTGTCGTTTGAAGGCGAAACCGGCTGTTTCTGTCAGTATTCGGCGGTGCGCGCCAATTCGATTTTTCGTAAATTGGAAGAAAACGCCCTTTCTAACGCGCTCGAAACAATCAAAAGTTCGCCGTCCGAAGTCGCCGAAATCTTCGCCGCCGAAAATGAAGTCTGGGCAATGATTACGCTTGCCTCGCGGCTTGAAGAAACGATTTTGCAGGCGGTTTCGACAACCGAACCGGCGATTCTGGCAAAATATACTTTCGGTTTAGCCAGAGCGTTTAACCTTTTCTACCACAATCACAAAATCATAACGGAAGAAAATTCCGTAAAACGCGCTGTTTTAATCGCGGCGGCGGACATTGCGCGCCGCCATTTAACCGACGCGTTAAAGACGCTCGGCATCGACGTTCCCGAAAGAATGTAATGGGCGCGGTTGCGTCTTCGGGCGCGTTCTGTTAAAAATTTAATTTCGATATGAAAATTTTAAACGAAAAACTCAATTTTGAATTTTGCTGGCGACGATTAAATCAACCGGCAGTTTGAAATATTTTTAGTCGAGTTTTTCCGAGATAATTTTTCAATAATTTCACTGCCAAACTTATATTTGAGTTTGGCAGTTTTCTTTTTATGCAAACGCTGCAACCCGAAAATTTCGCCGCCTTTCTGCTTCAATGCGAAAAAGGAAACGTCGTTCCGGTAACGACGACAATCGCGGCTGATTTGCAAACGCCGTTCGGAATTTATCTGCTTTTACGGCGAAACGCCCGACATTCTTTTCTGCTCGAATCAATCGAAGGCGGCGCAAATCTCGCCCGCTTTTCGTTTCTCGGCGCGAATCCAAACAAAATTATGCGCGGGCGCGGCGGCAAAACTTTTGTCGAAGAAAACGGCGGGCAAGTTGTTTCGGGCAAAAATCTGCTCGAAAATTTACGCGCTCATTTTGACGGAAAAACTTTCGCGGGCAGTTTTGAAAACGCTCCTTTGTCCGGCGGCACAATCGGTTATTTTGATTTTTCAGCAGTCGGAATGTTCGAGCCGATTCTCCAAGTCGATGATTCGGACGAGGGATTATGGATGTTTTTCGGCACTGTAATCGCTTTTGACCACGCGCGGCAGCAAATAAAAATCACGACTTTGATTTTTACGGAAGAAGCTGAAAATCCAGAAAAATCTTATTCGGAAGCTGTCGGGGAAAACGAAAATCTGGCACGACTTTTTCAAACTACACCGACTTTTCCGGCTTCCACCGTCGATAAAAAGAATTCGGAAATCGTATCTAATTGGAAGCGCGAAGATTTTCTCGCCGCCGTCAACCGAATAAAGGAATATATTCTCGCCGGAGACTGCTATCAAGCGGTTTTGTCGCAAAGATTCAGCAAGGAAACAAGCGCTTCGGCAATTTCGATTTACCGCGCTTTACGTTCGCTTAATCCGTCGCCGTATATGTTTTTGTTCGAGTTCGGCGAAAAATCAATCGTCGGCGCTTCGCCGGAAATGCTCGTTCGCTGTCGCGGCGAAACGGTGGAATATCGCCCGATTGCCGGAACAAGACCACGCGGCGCGGACGAAAAGCAAGACGCGGCGCTGGGCGAAGAAATGGCGCGAGACGAAAAAGAAGTCGCCGAGCATCTGATGTTGGTCGATTTAGGACGCAACGATTTGGGAAAAATCGCCGAATACGGAACAGTAACGGTCGAAAAATTGATGAATGTCGAAAAATATTCGCACGTTCAGCATCTTGTAAGTTATTTGTCGGCTGATTTGAAAACGGAAAAAGATAGTTTCGACGCTCTCTCCGCGTGTTTTCCCGCCGGAACGGTTTCCGGCGCGCCGAAAGTTCGCGCCATTGAAATAATCCGCGAACTTGAGCCGGACGAACGCGGAATTTACGCGGGCGCGGTCGGTTACGCCGATTACGCCGGAAATCTCGATACCTGCATTACTATCAGAACAATTGTTTTGGAAAACGGCGTCGCTTCGGTGCAAGCCGGCGCGGGAATCGTCGCCGATTCCGTGCCGGAAAAAGAATTTCAGGAAACCGTCGATAAAGCAAAAGCGTTGCTGCGCGCAATCGAAATCGCCGAAGGTTAATTTTTCGGCGGCATATTTAGTTTAGTTTGTGATGTATTTTATAATCGTCTGTTTTGTTGATTTACATTAAAAATATTCGCAATTTGCCCGTAAATCCGGCGATTGCAAAAATATTCGGATTTGTTTGAGGTATTAAATTAAAATTTTATGTTAATTGTGATGAAACCAGGCGCAACCGAAAGAGAAATCGAAAGCGTCCTGAAAATTATTGAAACACTTGGTTTTCGCCCGCACGAAATGCCGGGCGCGAGCCGGACGGCAATCGGTGTAACGGGAAATCAAGGTTCGGTTGACCCGTCGCATTTTGAAAATCTGCCGGGCGTCGCCGAAGCGATTCGCGTTACGAAGCCTTATAAACTGATTTCCAAAGATTTGCGTCCCGAAAAATCGGTTGTCCGAATCGGAAACGCGACCATCGGCGGCGACGAGCTGGCGATTATCGCCGGACCGTGCGCGATTGAAAACGCCGAACAGGTTTTTTCGGTCGCCGAAGCGGTCTCGAAAAGCGGCGCGAAATTCTTTCGCGGCGGCGCGTTCAAACCGAGAACTTCGCCGTATGCTTTTCAGGGAATGGGCGAAGACGGTTTGAAAATCTTAGCTGAGGTGCGCGAGCAATTCGGTTTAAATATCGTAACCGAAGCGATGGACGAGCGCGGCGTCGATTTAGTCGAAAAATACGGCGACTGCGTTCAAATCGGCGCGCGCAATATGCAGAATTTTTCGCTTTTGAAATACGTCGGACAGACGCGCAAGCCGGTTTTATTAAAACGCGGGCTTTCCGCAACTCTGGACGAGTTTCTGCTTGCCGCCGAATATATTATGGCGGAAGGAAATTACGACGTGATTTTGTGCGAGCGCGGCATCCGAACTTTTGCGACGCACGCCCGCAACACAATGGATTTGTCGGTTGTTCCGGCAGTCCAGAGATTGTCTCATCTGCCGATAATCGTTGACCCGTCGCATGGCACGGGCAGAAATTATATGGTCAATCCGATGGCGCGCGCCGGTGTCGCCGTCGGCGCGGACGGTTTGATAATCGAAGTTCACTCGAACCCGGAAAAGGCTTTGTGCGACGGCGCGCAAGCCCTGACGCCCAATCAATACTTAGAATTGTTTGAACAAGTTAATCTTATACACAACGCTTTAACGCCCGCCGTTGTTATATAAATAAAAAGTCCGCCTTTGTGTTGATTAACAAAGACGGACTTTTTATTTATATTTTTTCGTTTATTTTGCCGGACGCAATTTTAATAAACCGTAAAATTGAATGTAGCAGCTAATCATCGCCGTTGCGATAAGCAGCGTCATCGGCAGAAAACGAAACGTTTCCGGCAAAAGCACGCCCAACGTTTGTTTAAACATAACACCCAGTAAAATCGCAAATCCGGCAATTAAAATTCTGCCCAAAAACCAGTTTCCGAAATCGGGCTTTTGCTCGTTTGAATAAAGAAAATACGGTAGAACGGCAATCGTTAAAAGCGTTGCGGCCAACAATAAGCTGTCGAGAGCGAACAAATCGAACGATTGCCCGAGTTCGAGCGCCAAAAAAAACAATACAAAAGTCGTCTCGACGGCAAATCCTTTATTATCGACAGTTCCGGTTTGCGCTTTGGCGGCGCACGTCATTGATTTCATAAACATTCACTCAATAATAAAATATTATTTTTCGTTCGGTCTGCTGAACTGCGTGTAAGCTACGCGAAACAATTCCGACAAAGCCTTTGCCGTCTCCGGCGTTAGATTTTTATCGGCGCGCAAGTGAGCTTCGACAATTTCCGGCGTCGCTTCGTGCGGATAATAAACGATTGCTTCGATTGCATTGTTGTCGTTTTGATGTTTGTTCATAACGCGGTCAATCGGCATATCGAGCCAGCCGGTTAAACGCGCGATATTGTCGGCGTCCGGTTTTCCCGTTCCGTTTTCGATGCGCGAGAGCGTCGAAGCCGAAACTGCCGTCGCGTCCGCCACGTCGCGCAGACTCATTCCCAATTCTTCCCGGCGGCGTTTGATGGCGCGCCCCAATTCCGTCGTATTTATCAAACTTTCGTTTTTGTAAGCCATAATTTTTTCCTCCAATTCCCTAAAAATTCTCCAGGATTCGGGAAGTTTTTAACGCTTCCCTTTTCGTCCTTGCTGAAAAGAAATTAACATAAAAATATTTTAGATGCAACACTGCGTTTCACGCTTGCAACAAATAAATTACTTTGATACAATGTTTCATAGATGAAACGATAATCTTTTTTCATCTTGTAAATCATTGCAGTTAGAGTAATTTGCAGTTTAGAGAGGATTTAAAAATGACAGCAATAACAGTAGATAAAAACGCAACGGAAAAACGAGATAAACGAGCCAAATCAATTGCGGCGATGGGTTTAGTCAACCGCGAGGAAGACAAATTTCTGGTTTCGACGCCTTCGCTACGCGGCAAGCAGAGTTCTTATGAAGTGAGACGCGACGAAACCGGCAAGATTCGCTGCAACTGTTTGGAGTTTGAAGAATCGGCTGTCAACGATCCGACATTTCGATGCGAGCATATTTTAGCGGTTAAATACGCGCTGGTCGCAAAAAATACCGAATTGGTAACGAAACAACCGGTGAAAGTCGAAACCAATGTCGAGGTTAAACCGGCACAAATTGTTTCGGAAGACAAAAACGCAACTGAGCCGCGCCCGTCCAGGCGCGACGAACAGAAGTCGGATGAAGTTCAGGAAAACAATTCAGTCAACGGACAAACTGAAAAAATACAAGTTCCTGAGCCGAATCGACTTGCGAACACACAAGGAGATAAAAAAATGAAACAGGAAAATTTACAGGAAGTTTCAGTCGCCGCGCCGCAAAGCGCAATTGACACAGAAACAGGAAATAACGTTTTGAATTTTACGACAACGTTGCGCGAGCTTCGCAAAAACGTTGACCCGGAACTCGTCAAACAACGCGAAGGCTGGCGTGACAGAAACGGCAACACGCATTACGTCGATTATGTCGAATGGCACACGGTCGCCGATATTCTGGACGAAAACGCGCCGAACTGGTCGCACGCGGTCAAAGATATTCGTCAAATCGGCGATATTTTCACCGTAACCGTCGCCATCACGATTGACGGTGTTACGCGCGAAGGCATCGGAACGGGAACGGCCGAAAGCGAGCTTGGAATTAAAAAAGCCGAACACGACGCATTGAAACGCGCCGCCGTAAAATTCGGCATCGCCCGCGATTTGTATAAAAAAGAATCGGACACAATCGAGCGCGAAGGCGCTGTTCCAACCACGACGGGCGACGGTTTTCCGGCAAATCCGATTGCCAAATCGCTGTCGGATTTAGTTACGGCGAAACAGCTCGGAATGATTCGCGCCATCTCGCGTGAAATCGGCGTCGATGTTGACGAAGAATGTCAAAACGTAATGCAGTGCAAAGCGGACGAGCTTTCCAAGAAAGCGGCTTCGGGTTTCATTCAGCATTTACAGGATTTGCAAAAGAATCAAAACGCCGAAGTCCAATCGCCGATGCGCCGCGCCGGATAAAAACAACGAGCAAATTACGAATTAAAACAAAAAATTCATTCGTAATTCGTAATTCGCTCCTTGAAAAAGATTTTGGGTTGCGAAGACCGTCCTGCTTTCTCCAAGAGCCAGATAAATCTCGCTCGCAACTCAAAACCTCACTTTTAACATCTATAACTCAACGCGCTAATCTTAAAATCTAAGATTAGCGCGTTTTTATTTGGCTCTTTAATAAAATTTAGTCGTTTTGCCTGACCGGACAATTTTTTGCGATACTAAATCACATCTCCGCATTAAAAATTTATGTTTATAAAAAACTTCAATCGCCTTTTTGTTTTCAGCCTTTTATTTTTACTTTTTGTTTCCGTAAATTTCGCGCAGACGCCGCAGCCGAATCGCGCGCGCGTCAGGACTTACGACGTTCAGCACTACATTTTGCGTGTTAGTTTCGACCGCGCCGATAAAATTGTTTTCGGCGATACGACCGTTCAATTAAAACCGCTCAAAAATAATTTCAGGACAATCGAGCTTGACCAGGCGGATTTAAAGTTTGAATCGGTTACGCTCGAACCGCAAAACGTCAAGCTCGAATACAAAACGGCGGGCGAAAAAATTTATATCAATCTCGATAAAACGTACTCGCCGGAAGATTTAATTTCCGTCCGACTGAAATATTCGACGACAAAACCGAAAAAAGGCGTTTATTTTGTTGACGCGCAAACCGAAGAAGGAAAAATCGTCCGCGAGGCGCAGATTTGGACGCAGGGCGAAGCCGAAGAAGCGCATTTCTGGTTTCCGTCCTACGATTTCCCGGACGATAAAGCGACGAGCGAACAATTTATAACAACCGGAGCAGACGAAACGGCAATCGGAAACGGCGAACAGCTTGAGACAAAGGAAAATCCCGACGGCACAAAAACATTTCACTATAAAATGCCGGTCGCTCATTCGACTTATCTAACTTCGTTTGTCGTCGGAAAATACACGAAAATTTCAGATTCGTATAAAAATATTCCGCTCAATTATTACGTTTATCCCGACAGAACTTCAATTGTATCTGCCGCTTACGGGAACACGAAAAATATGATGCGTATATTTGAAGAATTAACCGGCATCGATTATCCATATAATAAATACGACCAGACGATTGTCGCCAATTTCGCGTTCGGCGGAATGGAAAATATTACCGCGACGACGATGGCGGACACGGAAATTTTTCTGGCTCAATTGGATTCGACAAGAGGTTTGGTCGAAGATTTGGTGTCGCACGAATTGGCGCATTCGTGGTTCGGCAATATGGTAACGTGCAAAAACTGGTCGGAATTGTGGCTCAACGAAGGATTTGCGACGTTTATGGAAGCGGCGTATCGGGAAAAAATGTATGGTCGTCAGGATTATATGCGAAAAATTCGTGAAAACGCCGAACAATATAAAATTGCCGAAGCAAGACGCAGCGCGCCGCGAGGACTTTTCTTTCCGGCGGCGCTGCCTGACGAAGCATTATTTAACGTGAGCAACGCGACGATAACTTATCTGAAAGGCGGCGCGGTAGTTCACACGCTGCGCGAAACGGTCGGCGACGAAAATTTTTGGAAAGCAATCAATATTTATCTGAATCGTCATAAATTTCAAAACGTCGAATCGAAGGATTTGCAGAAAGTGATGGAAGAAACTTCACGGATGAATTTGGACTGGTTTTTTTCACAATGGATTTACGGCGCGGGTTTTCCAAAACTCAGCGTCAGGCAAATTTATAATCCGAACAATAAAACTTTAAGTTTGACCGTAACTCAAACACAAAAACCGGAATCGAAGGTTTCGACGGCTTTTCGCCTGCCGATGAATGTCGAAATTACAACTCCAAACGGTGCTTCGACTGAAAATATAGAAATAAAAAAACGAGTCGAAATTTTTACTTTCAAAGTTGACGACAAACCGTCGAAAGTTTTGCTCGACAGGGAAGAGAAAATTCCGCTCAAATCGGTTAAATACTTGTAAAAAGTCGATTTAAAACAAACAAAAAACCCCGCATAAATACGGGGCTTTTTGCTTTCTTTGAGAAGACTGGATGTCTCGTTTGATTCGTTGAAAAAAATCAAAGGCACGAAGCACACTCAAAATCGCTTTTTGAAGGCAAAAATTTTTGCGTCCTCTTCACCCACCTACGGAGTTAGCTGTCGGGCTAGGAACGAAGAAGTTTCCCCGCGTTTTCTTTAGCTAAACGCTTCGCCCCGTGTATTAAAAAAATTTAATACGTTTGGTTCCCCCGCGTTGATTAACAATCAATCAACTTCGGCGATAAGTTTTCAACAAAAAATAATATAGCATCTAATTTATTTTTTGGCAAGATAATTGCTTATTTTTTTATTTAGCCGGAAACAGTTGATACAGCATAAGATAGACGATTACGCCGGAGAGCGAAACGTAAAGCCAAATCGGAAATGCGTATCTGACCAATTTTTTATGCAGCGCAAATTGTTTTGTCAGCGCGTAAAACATCGCCCGCAGAACAACCGGCAGAACAATCATCGAAAGACCGATGTGAGTTATCAAAATAAAAAGATAAAGATACCTGACAAAACCTTCGCCCGTGAAACGATTTGCCGGATTCGTCGTGTGATAAAGAACGTAGCAAACCAGAAATACGCCGCCGAGCGCAAACGAAACGGTCATCATCCACCTGTGAGCTTCGATGTTTTTTAATTTAATGAAAATCAAACCGGCAATCAGCGCGGCGGTCGTCAAAGTGTTAATTAAACCGACGACGTGCGGCAGAGTTTTCGTCCACGCGCCTAAATCGAGTTTATTCGGCAAGGCGAGAAGCAGAACGACGACTAAAGGTATGACAATCGAAATTATGTTTATAAGAAGTTTCGATTTTTTTTCCCGATTCGTAACCGCGATAGTAACCATAATTTATTTAAAGAAACCGAGAAGCAGCACCAGAACAATCCATAATCCGTCCATAAAATGCCAATACCAGCCGACGACTTTCGATACGGATTTACGTATTGCAAGTTCGTCGTCGGAAGCGGTCGCATCCCAGGTTCGCAGCACAATATAGCCGAGCGCGCAGATTCCGCCGATAACGTGAAGCGCGTGAACGGCGGTTAAAATATAGAAAAAACCCGCATACGGATTACTGCTGACATAAACGCCGCGACCCGCGAGTTCAGCCCACGCCAGAAGTTGCGATGAAATAAAAATCGCGCCCAGAACGGTCGTTGCCAGCAGCCAGTTTTTGGCTTTTATTTGATTTTCCGTATCCAGAGCTTTTTGAGCGATTGAGTAAGTTATACTGCTGGCAACGATTAAAAAAGTGCTGACCCAAACCTGTTTCGGTAAATTGAACGGCTCCCATTCGAGAGCGTTGTTGGTCGCCAGAACAATATAAGCGCCGATTAAACCGCCGAAAGTCATTAAAACGACGAGCAGCAGAAACCACATTCCGATGCGGAATTTATCCGAAGAATAGCGTTCGGTGTCGCCTAAATAGTCAC
>JALZOE010000154.1 GCA_030857325.1 Acidobacteriota bacterium | reverse complement strand
TGGAAATCAGGTGTTAGGAAACAGGTGTCAGGTTTTAGGCTTATGAATTTTTCTAACACCTAAAACCTATTTCCTAAGACCTACTTGCCCTTATTCGTGTTATTTGTGTAATTCGCGGCTAATTTTCTCTGTTCTTTTTCGTGAAATGCGCGTGTTTGTTCGCGGCTAAAAATCTACCGAATTCTATTGAAAACCAAATATAAAATATAAACGCTCGCCGCAATCGAGCCGATGAGAATTGCGATTAAAGCCAAAATAATCAAGCCGACAAATAAATAATCCGAAGTCGTGCCTTTGTCCTTTCCGGTCGCTCTTTCCCGAATCAAATTCATATTCCGCTTGTTTGATTTCCAAACGAAATCGAACGCATCGCCGACGAACGGAATCGAGCCGACGACGTAATCAAGCCCGATATTAAAAGCCATCCGCAGAAGCGTAATTTTCGGAACGCCGTAACGCGCGCCCGCAATCAAAATATAAAACGACGCCACGGAAGTCAGCGTATCGCCGACATTCGGCACTAGACCAATAAGCGCGTCCAACCCGAAACGCCAGCCGACAACCGGAATTTTTATCCAATCGTCGAGATAATGCGATAAAGATTCGAGACTTTCTTCCAACTCAATTTGTTTGCGCTCTTTAATCGCTGTTTCAAACCGCGAACGCTTTTGGATTTCTTCCATATTATTAGTAAATTGCGCTAAAGTATTTTAGTTTCCATTCGTCGTTTTCACACGCAAAATCAAAACCAACCTCTTCTTCCCATTCATAATTTTTACGCGAAGTCCAATACATTAATGAAAACTCATCCGCCGTTTCAATACGTCGTCCTATTCTCCAATTTGTAACCTGAAATTCTTTTTCTCGTTTTAAAATATGATTCTTATTATCTTCATTGAGGTGAGCTAAATATGGTAATATTGAATCTATTTCACCATTTCGCAAGCTCTTCAAAATATCTTCGGCAATATTTTCAGCTTGCTTGTCTCGAAAGGGATTCATTAAGCAGTAGTTTCGCGGACGAATATTATCATCTGGTTTAATGCAGGTAATAACGGGATTTGAATTTCTGTGAAGGTATAAAACGCAAATGCAAGCTAGCGAAAAGGCTATGAGGAAAATTAAACCGAGTGTTACAATTTTTTTCATTTTTTTCTCTGTGATTTGATATTTATGCTTCCTTCGATAATCTTCACGCTCAAGATTTTATCGCCGCGCGTGAGATTATCGACGATTTTCATATCCGTTTCGCCGACGTGCCCGAAAACCGTGTAACCGCCGTCGAGATGCGGTTGCGGCGCGTGCGTGACAAACCACTGCGAGCCGCCCGTGTCTTTGCCCGACAAAGCCATTCCGACCGTGCCGCGCTCAAACGGAATTATATTTATTTCGTCGCGAATCTCCCAGCCCGGACCGCCGTTTCCGTCGCCGCGCGGGTCGCCGTCCTGCATCACAAAATTCGGCACGACGCGGTGAATTGTTAAGCCGTCGAAATACTTCGCTTTAGCGAGTTTAATAAAATTATCAACCGTCAGCGGCGCGGTTTCGGGGGGAAACTCAATCGTAAAAGTTCCCTTTTCGGTCGTTAAAATCGCTTTCGCATTTTTGCGCGAAACGGCGCGAACGTAATCGGCGTTTGTATTCAGAACCTGTCCGAGTTTTGTGCCTGTTTTCGGATTGTATGATTTGACCGTTCCGACTTTTTCATCAACATTCTGAAAACTCGTCTGCAAATCATTTTGCTTTATCAACTGCGCGGCGTGCCGGCGCACAAGAAAATTCGGCGCGTCGAGCGCGAGTTTTAACGAATCAATCGCTTCTTTTTTATCTAACTTTACGAGAGCCGAAAGAATCGCAAGCTGCGCGTCGTTGTATTGTTTATCGGTTTCGAGAGATTTAGTAAAAGCGGTTTTCAACGCTTCGACATTTTCTTTGTTTACAGGTTGTTCGCCCAAAAGTCCAGCGGCGGCTACACGAACGATTATGTCTTTATGTCCGAGATGTTCGCGCAAAATTTGCGGCAAATCAGCAACTTTAAATTGAGCATAAGCGCGAAGAACATCCGGCAGTGCTTTATAAAATGAAACCGAATCATATTTTTCGTCAGATGCCTTTTCAATTACGTCCTTGAGTTCTTCCTGCACAAGTTCACGTCGTAAAAATTCATTTGCCGGTTGAGTCGGAGCATTTGAAAACTCGCCCATTCCCTGAGCCAAAGCACTAATTACCTGCCAATTAGCCGCAGGCTTTTTTCTTTTATCAGCAAAGTATCTATAACCTTCTCCGTTTAATACGATGTCCAGATTTTGCGAGTATCTAAGCCCAAGCATTCTAACAGCGGCAATTTCGGTTTCAGGTGATTTATATTTGTCGGATTCGCGTAATTTTTCTATAAAATCAATTGCACGCTTATTATTTGTATTCGGCAAAATTCTGCCCAAAGTCGTCGCAATTTCGAGCAGTTCGTTTTTCTCAACCGGCAAAGCAAATTTTGATTGTTTGTAATCGGTCAAAAGTTTTTCGCCGCGTTCCAATAAATTATTTGCGGCATTTGCGTCCTTCAAACTTCCCAAACTGCGAATTGCCGAAACGCGGACGCGCGAATCTTTGTCGGAAACAGCCACTTCGAGCAGAAGATTGAAAGCCTCTTTGTCTTCCGCCGCGCCGAGCGCACGCGCCGCGTTTGCCCGCGCAATCGCGTCTTTGTCGGAGAGAAGCATCGTGCGAAGTTTTTCGTTCGCGTTTTTTGCGCGGAGGCGCGACAAAGTGTTTGCGGCATCGGCGCGAATTCGTCCGTCGCTATTGGTTAAAAATATTGCCGCAAACGTATCGCCGCTTTCGGGTTTTGCTCTGAGAACAGCCGTAATTCCAAGCAAAACAACGTCGCGGTTTGCCTGCGAGCCGCGATTATTTTCAAACTGCAAAGTGTCTAAAATCGTTTTGCCGAGGTCTTTTGCTTTGGCGTCCTGAGCGTTTGCCGCCGCGATTTTTCCTGCCGCTTCGACAGCACGGGCGCGGAGTTCGTCATCGTTTTTCGTGTTTTGCAGAACCGTTAGAATCGCATCCGCACCTTTGATTGATTCGATTTCGCCAATGGCAAAAGCCGCCGTCGAGCGCGCTTTCGCGTCCGCGTCTTTTTCCAGCAAATTTATCAAAGCCGTAATCGCCGCGTCTTTTCCGATTCTGCCTGAAGCGAGCGCGGCGCGGGCGCGAATTTTCGCGTCGTTGCTTTTCATCAAATCTTCCAGAGTTTTATCGAACCGCAGTTCGTCTTCGGCTTTGGAGATTTGCACTAAAACAGTCGTCGGAATCTGCGCGAAAATCTGCGGCGAAAAACAACATAAAACGGCAAGACAGATTGAAAGAATTTTTTTCATTATCGTAGATTTTTGTTTTGTTGAAAGACAAGAGAAATGGAACGCGGAGGGACGCGGATTAACACCGATATGATTAAAAAAAGCTGTGTAAATCCGCCAAAATCTGTCAAATCCGCGTTCTATTTCCTCGCTTTCTAAACCGCTTCAATAGTATTTAACGGAATTTCTTTCGGCGCAAGATTTTCGTTAAAAAACGCGATGACTTTTGACCAGGCGTCTTTTGCCGCTTTCGGGTCGAAAACTTCCGGGCGCGTGTCGTTGAAAAACGCGTGGTCGGCTTCGTAAGCGATTGTTTTGACCGGCAGCAAATTGTTTTTCGCTATCAGTTCAAGTTCGCGGACTCGTTCCGGATTTATCCACTCGTCTTTTGTCCCGGAAATGAAAAGCACCGGCGTTTTCAGGTTTTGCAGCGTCGCTTCGTCGGGAATGTCGCCGTAAAAAGGCGCGGCGGCGTTTAAGCCTTCGAGATGGCAGACGGCTTGCAGCGCGTAAGTTCCGCCCATACAGAAACCGGTGATGCCGATGCGCAAAGCATTATACTTTTCCTGTGCCTGGACAATCGCGTTTTTTATCGTGTCCAGTCCGTCTTCGAGTTCGAGCCGGTTCATCAATTCGCCCGCTTCCTGCGGATTCCCGGCGATTTTGCCGCGATACAAATCCGGCGCGATTGCCGTAAAACCTTCGGCGGCGTAGCGTCCCGCGATGTCTTTGATATTATCGTTCAAACCCCAATACTCGTGGATTATAATAACCGCGTTTCCATTATTTTCGCCTTTCGGCAAAGCGACGTAAGCAGTCGTCTCGCCTTTTGCGGTCGTAAAATTTAATGTTTCGTTTTTCATAAATTTATAAAATGCCTCCAAAATTGATTGAAATTTATTATAAACAAAATAAACGAATTTCGGCAGATTAAAAATTACCCGATTAAATGTCGGCGGCAAATGACGGCGCGTTTGACCGAAATTTCGATTTAATTTCAGTTCCGCGAACAAATGTAGTATCTTAGGCAAAACATTCGAGACAACCAAAAGTTTTCATTGTCGTTTGTCTGAAAAAACTTTACAAATATTTTTCTAAAACCGCGCCGCGAAATAACGGAGCGCTACTTTAACGCGAATAAAAATGAACGAACAAAACGAACGCGAAAATTACAAAATCGACGAAAATGCTTTCGAGCGCGAATTGAATACCGATTTGGACGACAAAACGCCTGACCAGCCGACCGGATTGGCGCTGCACACGAAAATTTTAATCGGCTTACTGGTCGGCGTAATCGGCGGAATTCTTGTTAATCGGCTGCTGGGCGGCGATAACGAAAATCTCGTCTGGTTTATCAAAAATTTCACCGAACCGATTGGGCAGCTTTTCCTGAATCTGCTTTTAATGATTGTCGTGCCGCTCGTTCTTTCGTCGCTTATCGTCGGCGTGGCGGGCATCGGCAATATTAGCAAATTAGGGCGCATCGGTTTGAAATCCTTCGGCTATTGTTTAGTGGTTTCGGCAATTTCCGTCATTATCGGTTTGGTTTTGGCAAACACGATTCGTCCCGGCGAGCGCATCAATCCCGTGGTTGCCGAGCAGATGAAAACGCAGTTCGGCGGCGACGCGGCAAAGCGCGTCGAAACACAGCAGAAAGACCAGGCGGGCAACACCGATTCGGCTTTAATGCAGGTCGTTAAAACGATTGTGCCGAAAAACGTTTTCAGCTCAATATCGGGCGAAAATCCGAATATGCTTCACCTGATGTTTTTCGCGCTGATTATCGGCGTCGCCATAACTTTGCTGCCCGAAACGGTGTCAAACCCGTTCGTGCGCGGAATGGGCGCGCTGTTTGAAATCACGTCGAAAATTATCGACATCATAATGAAGTTCGCGCCTTACGCGGTTGCGTGTCTGATTTTTACCAATATGGCGCGGTTCGGCATCGACCTTCTGGGCGCGCTCGGCTGGTTCGTGGCGACGGTTCTGCTCGGTCTTTCAATCCAAATGTTCGGCGTTTACTCGCTCTCGGTCTGGTTTTTGTCAAAGATAAATCCGCTCGAATTTTTCCGCCGCGTCCGCACGGTCATTGTTACGGCTTTTTCGACTTCTTCGTCAAACGCGACATTGCCGACGGCTTTAAAGGTTTCCGAAGAAAATTTAGGCGTTCCATCTCATATCAACAGTTTCGTTTTAACCGTCGGCGCGACGGCGAATCAAAACGGAACGGCGCTTTACGAAGGTGTAACCGTATTGTTTCTCGCTCAACTCGCGGGCATCGAATTGAATTTCGCAACGCAGTTAATGGTCGTTTATATGGCGATTTTAGGCGGCGTCGGCACAGCCGGCGTGCCGAGCGGTTCGATTCCGTTTATCATCGGAATCTTAGCGATGATTGGCGTCAATCCAGCGCTGATTGCCATTATTCTCGGCGTCGATAGAATTCTCGATATGTGCCGCACAACTCTTAACGTCGTCGGCGATATGACGGCGGCGACATTTGTGGCGCGTTCGGAAGGCTACGAATTATTGAAAGACGCGGGCAGGCGTCTGTAGCAAAGCACGTTCGCTGCGCTGAAGTTATAATCAGCAGCGATAAAATTTTGATAATATCGAAATTGGTGAAAATATGGCATTAGCAAAAACAAAACCCGTATTCACGGTTGAAGATTACCTGAAAATCGACCGCAGTGAAGACGAGCGCTACGAATTTTTCGATGGCGAAATTTACGCGATGGCGGGCGAGAGCGGCGCGCACGGCGATATTTGTATGAATATGACCGGTCTTTTATATATGCAGTTGCGCGACTCAAATTGTCGCGGGCGCATCAAGGATACAAAAGTTTGCAGCGGAATGTTTCCCGTCAAACGCCCGCTCGTTAAAGGAATGATTTCTTACCCGGATATTGTCGTTATCTGCGGCGAACCCGAATATCAAGACGAATTTCAGGATGTCGTTTTGAATCCGCAGGTGATTATCGAAGTTCTCTCCGAATCGACAGAAACCTTTGACCGCGGCGAAAAATTTCATCGCTACCAACTCTGGAATCCGACTTTGACCGATTACATTCTCGTCTCGCAGGACAAACCGCTCGTCGAACATTTTATTCGCCAAACGGACGGCAGTTGGAAGTATTTTATTTATAAAGGTTTGGAGCAGGAATTCATTGTCGATTCAATCGACAGCCGCTTGAAATTG
>JALZOE010000579.1 GCA_030857325.1 Acidobacteriota bacterium | reverse complement strand
ATCTCTATATGGCTTTTCGCGTCAAGCAGGACAGAAATACGATTCGCGCGACCTTATCGCGCCGGGACAATATTTTCAACGATGATTACGTTCTCGTACATCTGGATACTTTCAACGACCAGCGGCAAGCCTATCTGCTGTTTTTCAATCCGCTGGGAATCCAAGCCGACGGAACTTTTACCGAAGGACGCGGCGAAGATTACAGCCTCGATATAATAATGGAATCAAAAGGCGTTTTGACCGAAGACGGCTTTACAATCGAAGTGGCGATTCCGTTCAAATCTTTGCGTTACGAAGCGGGCAAAAATAAACGATGGGGACTGCACATCAACCGGCGAGTCAAATACAACAACAACGAATATAACTCGTGGATGTCGCAGAACCGCAGCGTTTCCGGCAATCTCAACCAAGCCGGTCATATCACGGGATTGGAAGATATCTCAACTACCCGCCAGCTCGAAATTAATCCGAGCTTGACGGTTTCTGAAACCGGAAGGCGCACGCGTTATACTTTCGACGGAAATCCTGGCGGGCGTTTTGTCAATGACGGCATCAAAGGCGAGTTCGGTATGACAGCTAAATTTAGTTTAACTCCGACCATAACGCTCGATTTCGCTTACAACCCGGATTTCGCGCAGGTCGAAGCCGACGCGCCCGTCAGCACGGCAAACCAGCGTTTCCCGATTTTTTTCGCCGAAAAACGACCGTTTTTTCTCGAACGAATCGACATTTTCAACACGAGGATGAACGTCGTCAACACGCGCGCGATTGTTGACCCGGACATCGCCCTAAAATTAACCGGCAGGCGCGGGCGAAATACGTTCGGCGTGCTTTACGCTTCTGACAACGCGCCCGGCAATTATTCTTTGGACGAGCGGCAGGGCTTGCGCGAATGCCAGCAGAGACGTCTTGCCAACCCGACCATCGTCTGCGGCATCGAGCGTTACGTTGATAAAAACGCGGACATCGGAATTTTGCGCGTAAAGCGCGATGTCGGCAGACAGCACAACGTCGGATTTTTCGCCACGACTTATAACTTTCCCGAACGTCACAACAATACCGCCGGATTTGACGGGCGTTTTCGTCTTAATCCGAAAACCGTCGCCGAGTTTCAAATCTTGGGAACGCACTCGCGCCGCTTTTTTTACGACCCGGATTTGAACCGCAATCTTTACCGCACGGGCAACGGCTTCGGCTATGCGTATTCAATCGACCGCTCCGACCGCAACTTAACCGTTCATTTTAACGGCGACGGCAGAACGCGCGATTACATCGCCGACGCCGGTTTCACGCCGCGCACCGACACCAATCAGCATCGCGCTGTGATTAACTATGTAACCGAGCGCGACCCGAAAAAAAGCATTATTTTCAAAAGATTTAACAACCGTAGCCACGTCAGCCACGATTGGCGCGGGCGCACGCAAAACTGGAAATCAAACACGTCGGGAATGCTCGCTCTCCAGCGTCAAACGAATATCGGCGCGGGCGTCGTTTTCGGCTACGAGCGCGTTTTTGAACACGAGTTCGGCGCGAACCGAACAGCTACCAGACCGGGCGCATTTTTCGGCGCGGATTCGGAGCGTTCATCTCTCAGTCGTGAAGTTTATTCGTTCATCGATACTTCGCCGCTCAAACAGTTTTTCGGCTTGTTCGTCATCGGCTACGGTTCGGGACAACTTGATTACGATTTGGGCGCGGGGCGAAAATTTCCACGCGTCAGCCCGCCGTATCTGCTTTTCGTTGCCGAAAACGAGCGACGCGCGCGTGAAGGACTTCCTTTATTAAATCAGCCGCCGCTTGACCCGGGCGCGGGCAAACAATTTTTTATCGAATCGTCGGTTCGCTATCAGCCGACATCGGCTTTGCAAATTTCGCTCAATTACAACAAGCGGAAACTGGTGCGCGACGACACGAAACGAACGGCTTTCGACGAAAACATTTTCAGTCTGCGCTCGACTTACCAGTTTACGCGCAGCATTTTCGCCCGAACCCGAATCGATTACTCGACGCTTTCGGCGCGCCTGCGTCCGCAATTCGTCTTGGGCTGGACGCCGAGTCCGGGAACCGCCGTTTATGCCGGATACAACGACGATTTGAACCGCAACGGCTACAACCCGTTTACCGGCGCGTTCGAGCCGGGCTTTCG
>JALZOE010000578.1 GCA_030857325.1 Acidobacteriota bacterium | reverse complement strand
GCCGAAACCGTGTCGAGAATAAAATCGTAGCTTTCGGCGAGCGGCGTCATATTTTCGGGATTTTTCGTAACGACGAAATTGTGCGCGCCCAATTTGCGTGCATCTTCTTCTTTCGACGGCGACGTGCTGAAAACCGTAACTTCCGCGCCCATCGACGCGGCGAGCTTGACGCCCATATGTCCCAAACCGCCCAGACCGACGACGCCGACTTTCTGACCTTTTTGAACATTAAAACGCTTTAACGGCGAATAAGTCGTAATGCCCGCGCACAAAAGCGGCGCGACGCCGGCGAGATTTTCCGTGTCGTTGATTTTCAGTCCGTATTTTTCATCGACGACGATGTTTGACGAATAGCCGCCGAACGTCGGCGTTTTTCTGTCCATTTCCGTGCCGTTGTAAGTCATCGCGGCTTGCTTGACGCAAAACTGCTCGACGCCTTCCTTGCAGTTTTCGCATTCGCGGCACGAATCGACGAAACAGCCGATGCCCGCGTAATCACCCGCTTTAAATTTCGTAACGTCCGCTCCCGTTTGCGCCACGCGCCCGACGATTTCGTGTCCGGGAACCATCGGATACATCGAGCCGCCCCATTCGTCTCTGACCTGATGAATGTCCGAATGACAGACGCCGCAAAATTGAATTTCGATTAAAATATCGCTTGCTTCGAGTTCGCGCCGTTCAAACTCGAACGGCTGTAAATTTTCCCCGGCGCTTTTCGCCGCGTAACCTTTTGTCTGTAACATAAATTCTCCCTCTGTTCTTTAGTAGTTAATTTGAAAAGCCGAAGAAATAGAACGCGGACAAACACGAATTTCGGCAGATTGGAACGGATTTTTAATAAAAGATTCTGCAAAAAAAGTATTTTTTATAAAAATCATATCCGTTTTTATCCGCCCGAATCCGTGTTTGTCCGCGTCCCGTTTCTTAAATCTTTAAAACCTATATTTTGATTTCGTTTTAAAAAGAATAGCAAAAATTTCGGGTTTGGTTTAAGCGAGCGTGAATATTTTGTTAGAGTTTATTTATGAATACTCTCGAAAACCTTAAATTCGACAACACTTTCGCCAGTCTGCCGGAAAATTTTTACCGGCGCGTTCAACCGACGCCTTTGCCCGCACCGTATTTGGTCAGCTTTAACGAAACAGCAGCGGAATTAATCGGACTTGACCTGAAAGAAATAGAGAAACCGGAATTTGTCGAATATTTTACGGGCAACAAACTTCTAACGGGAAGCGAGCCGGTTGCGGCGATTTACGCCGGTCATCAATTCGGTCATTTCGTTCAGCAATTGGGCGACGGACGCGCCATTTTACTCGGCGAAGCGGTGGGCGGTAAAGGCGAAAGATTCGACATTCAACTAAAAGGCGCGGGAATGACGCCGTTTTCCAGAATGGGCGACGGGCGCGCCGTGCTTCGTTCGACGATTCGAGAATATTTATGCTCGGAAGCGATGCACGCTCTTGGAATTCCCACGACGCGCTCGCTCTGCATCACAGGCAGCGACGCGCCCGTTTACCGCGAAACTGTCGAAACGGCGGCGGTTTTAACCAGACTCGCGCCGACGCACGTGCGCTTCGGCTCGTTTGAATTATTTTATTATCGCGGGCAATACGACGAGGTTAAGACACTTGCCGATTACGTTATTCGAGAATTCTACCCGCAGTTTGCCGACGCCGAAAATAAATACCTCGAATTCCTGCGCGAACTCGTTCGCCGCACGGCGAAACTCGTCGCCCAATGGCAATCCGTCGGTTTCAATCACGGCGTAATGAACACCGATAATATGTCGATAATCGGTTTGACAATCGACTACGGACCGTTCGGTTTTCTGGACGAATTCGACCACGCATTTATCTGCAATCATTCGGATTACGGCGGGCGCTACGCCTTCGACCAGCAGCCGAACGTCGGGCTTTGGAATCTTTACAAACTCGCGCAAACCTTGATTCCGCTTGTCGAAGTCGAACAAGCCGAAACGGTTTTGGGCGAATATCAAACCGTTTTCACCGACCGCTTCGCCGAATTGATGCGCGCCAAGCTCGGTTTGCAAACCGCCCAAGCCGAAGACGCCGAATTGATTGACGATTTATTCGAGATTCTGCAAACCAGCCGCGTCGATTACACCGGGTTTTTCCGTCGTCTCGGCG
>JALZOE010000153.1 GCA_030857325.1 Acidobacteriota bacterium | reverse complement strand
TAAATCCTGTTTGAAGCCCTCGACCGCTTTTTCGTTTCCCTGGGCGAGCGATTCGACCGCGCCGTCCGGCAGATTTCTCACATAACCCGAAACCTGATGACGCGCCGCCGCCCGTTGCGTGAAAAAACGAAAGCCGACGCCCTGCACATTTCCACGAACGATAAATTTTCTGGCAACAATCATAAAAAAGGTTGTAAGTTTCAGGTTTAATTTTCCAATTTCGAGTTTAGAATATATTTGACCGGAAACCGGAAACTAGCCGAGCGCGTCGAGACATTCCATCAAACTTCTCTGGCGACACGTGTAAATCGGCATTCCGCGTAAATTAAATTTGCTTGCCGGAGTTTGTTTCAATTCTTCGGCTAAAGCCAGAAAATCCTTCGGCTCGTCCGTCTCGAAGCTGACGATGTATTCCTGCTCGCTGAAGCCGAAAGCGTGCGTCAAATGGATTTTGATATTCTCGAACTTTTTGCCGACCATAAAATTTTCTTCTATCAAAACGTCGCGCTCCTCGCCGGATTTATCGTACCAATCGCCGCTTTTGGCGCACGGATAGACGAAATGATATTTCTTCTCGCCCGCGATGATGTGAAAACGGTCTTCGGCGTTATTTTCGTTCGACGGCACGAACATTCGCTTTTTCGTAAAGGAAAGATAATTGTCGGTCGTCTCGAAATAACTGCCGAGATTCGTCCGGTAAAGTTTCGCCGTCATTTCCTGAATCAAATCGAGCGAACTGCTGATGCGCCAGAACATCAAATCAGCTTTCGAGTCGAAACCGACGAGCGAGTAACTGTAGAGCAGCAGATTTTCATTGTATTTATTGAAAACGCTTTGAAATTCGCTCTTAAAGACAAGTTTTGTTTCCGCTTTCAGCTTGCGCCAATCGTGGCTCACGCGCAGAAACATAAAGTTGATAAACTGCTTTTCGACGACCGGAAACCGGTGCGGCTGCTTATTGTCGGAAACAAGCCGCAAGCCGCCATTTTCGGATTTTTCAAGTTCCGGGGAGTCCATATTTTATTTCCTTGAAAAATTTGTCCATCTGCCCGCGGCTGCGTTTCTGAGGCAAATCCCGCCCACGGATTTATATTTTCCCCGTATAAATTAAAGGTTTTGGAAGATAGGAAATTAACGTGTTTATTGTGCCAATTTTTCTTTGCAAAGTCCAAAGCCCGAATTTTTTTCGATTGGCAGGTATTTATAAATTTTTTTTGATTTTGACACAAGCGCGGGTTGAAAATCTTAAAATATTTATTTGCTCTTGCTGAATGAACATTCATTCAATTATAATTCACAAACCGAATCTACACTTTAAAGAAGGTTTAAATAAACAATGTTACAAATAAGACGAGCCGCCGTTTTAGGCGCGGGAACAATGGGCGCGACGATTGCGGCGCATTTAGCGAACGCAGGAATACCGACGCTTTTGCTCGACATTGCGCCAAAGAAATTAACGGAAGACGAAGAAAAGAAAAGTCTGCCGCTCGATTCGCCGCTTGTGCGAAATCGAATCGCCAATTCGGGTTTCGACGGTTTGACGAAAACGCGTCCGGCGGCGTATATGCTCGGCGATAACGCTTCTTTGATAACCGTCGGAAATTTTGAAGACGATTTACAGCGCATTAAAGACTGCGATTTGGTCGTCGAAGCGGTTGTCGAAAATCTGGAAATAAAACATAAAATTTTCGCCGAAGTCGAAAAACATCGCAAAGCCGATTCCGTAATTGCTTCAAATACGAGCGGCATTCCGATAAAATCTATTGCCGAACCGTTTTCCGACGAGTTTAAAAAACATTTTCTCGGCATTCATTTTTTCAATCCGCCGCGCTATATGAAATTGGTCGAAATAATTCCGACGATGTGGACGAGCGGCGAAGTCGCCTGTTCGGTTTCCGGTTTTCTCGACCGGCGACTCGGCAAAGGCGTCGTTCCGGCGAAAGACGAGCCGAATTTTATCGCCAACCGCGTCGGCACATTCGGAATGATGGCGACGGTTCACGAAATGTTAAAAATGAATTTCACGCCGACCGAAGTTGACCAGATGACGGGAAAAGCAATCGGACACGCGGGAAGCGCAACGTTCAGAACGTCGGATTTAGTCGGCTTGGACGTTCTCGCGCACGTCAACAAAAATCTTTATCCGGCAGTTCCGGCGGACGAAGACCGCGAAGTTTTTCAAATTCCCGACGTTATAAATCAAATGCTGGAGCGGAAACTTCTCGGCGACAAGACGAATGGCGGATTTTATAAAAAAACGAAAAACGCCGAAGGGAAAACCGAGATTTTAGAATTGGATTTAGAGACGTTTGAATACAAACCGCAGGCGAAAACGAAATTTCCGACTCTCGAAGCGGCAAAAAATATCGTAGATTTACCGGCGCGCATAAAAACTTTGGTTTGGGGAAAAGATAACGTCGGCGAATTTTTGTGGAAAACGATTTCGAGAACTTTGCGCTATTCGGCAAACCGGATTCCAGAAATCGCCGACACGATTGTCGAGATTGACAACGCGATAAAATGGGGCTTCGGCTGGACAATCGGCGTTTTTGAAACGTGGGACGCAATCGGCGTCAAAGAATCGACGGAGCGAATGAAAACGGAAAATCAGGCTGTTCCGGCAAGCGTCGAAAAAATGCTCGCGTCGGGCGCGGAAAGTTTTTATAAAAACGAAAACGGTCAAAGATTCTATTTCGATTTGGTCGCGGGCGAATACAAACCGATTGCCGAACAGCCGGGTTTTATCGTTTTGAAATCGGTTAAGGAAAGAAGCGGCGTCGTCAAGAAAAATTCCGGCGCGTCTTTAATCGACATCGGCGACGGCGTGGCGTGTCTCGAATTTCACTCGAAAATGAACGCTATCGGCGGCGACACCGTTCAGATGATGAATTTCGCCATCGATGAAGTCGGGCGCAATTTTCAGGGTTTAGTCGTCGGCAATCAAGGCGGAAATTTTTCGGCGGGCGCGAATATTATGCTGCTTTTACTCGCCGCGCAGGAAGAAGAATGGGACGACATCAACCAGATGATTTCACAGTTTCAAAAAGCCGTGATGCGTCTTCGTTACTCGGCAAAGCCCGTCGTTACAGCGCCTTACGGTTTTGCGCTCGGCGGCGGCTGCGAGACGGCGATGCACGGCGACAAGACGCGCGCGGCGGCGGAAACTTATATCGGTCTGGTCGAAGTCGGCGTCGGCTTGATTCCGGCGGGCGGCGGAACGAAGGAAATGACGCTGCGCGCGATGGATTCGGCAAAGCGAACACCGGACGCCGACCCGCTCGCGTTTTTGAAAAAGACGTTTGAGCTAATCGGAATGGGCAAAGTAGCAACTTCGGCGCAGGAAGCCAAGTCGTGGGGAATTTTGCGGCAGTCGGACGCGATTTCGATGAACGGCGACCGTCTGATTGCCGACGCCAAACAGGAGGTTTTAAATTTAGCGGCTTCCGGCTACGTCTCGCCGGTTGAAAAAACGGACATTTTAGCTTTGGGCGAATCGGGACAATCGGCAATCAAACTCGCCATACACCAGATGAAACGCGGCGGTTTTATTTCCGAACACGACGCGCTTATCGGGACGAAACTCGCCAAAGTTTTATGCGGCGGCGATTTGAATCATCAAACTTTTGTTTCGGAACAATATCTTTTAGACTTGGAACGCGAGGCGTTTTTGAGTTTGTGCGGGACGCGCAAAACTCAGGAGCGCATCGGCGCGATGCTCAAGACGGGCAAGCCTCTGCGAAATTAAAAAGGAAATGGTCAACGGCAATTTGCAAAATATTATCGATGAAATCGTTGCTATCGGTCAGAAAGCCGAGTTTGTTTTCGGCAATTTGTCGGGCGCGCAAATCAACTGGAAACCGGCGGACGATGTGTGGAGCGTCGGGCAATGTTTCGAGCATATGATTAAAACAAACGAATTGTTTTACGTCGAACTCGACAAAATCGCCGACGGCACGCGCCGCAATTCATTTTGGGAAAATTTTTCGCCGTTCAGCTCGTTTTTCGGAAAGCTGCTGGTCAGCTCGCTGAAAAAAGACGAGCGTAAATTTAAAGCGCCGTCGCCGAAAATTGTGCCGCCGAGCGAAATCGACGTAAATATTATCGAAATTTTCGCCGCGCATCAGTCCGAATTGATTAAAAAAATAAAATCGACCGAAACGGCGACGTGGCAAAAGACGAAAATAACTTCGCCGTTTTTGAAGCTGATGACCTACAAGCTCGAAGACGGTTTTCACGTCGTCATCGAACACGAGCGCCGTCATTTTCGGCAGGCGGAAAGAGTATTAAAACACGAAGGTTTCCCAAAAAATTAAATGACTGGTTTCTCCGATTTTTCAAAAAGAGCGTTTATTTTCGATATGGACGGAACGCTCGTCGATAATATGCGGTTTCACGCCGAAGCGTGGCAGAGAATGCTGGCGGAAAACAATTTAATCGTCGATACGCACGATTTTTTATTTAAAACGGCGGGCAAAACAAACCGCGAGATTATTCCGCATTTCTTCAAAGACGCGGATGAAGAAAGATTACTTGAACTCGGTCTGCGTAAGGAAACGATTTACCGCGAGCTTTTTCTGCCGGAACGCAGAGCAATCGAAGGCGCGCTTGAGTTTTTAGCCGAAGCGCGGAATCTCGGCGTGAAAATGGCGGTTGCGACTGCCGCGCCGGTGGCGAATATGGAATTTGTTCTCGACGGTTTGGATTTGCGTCAATTTTTTACGGCGATAACGACCGCCGGCGACGTTAAAAACGGCAAACCGAACCCGGAAGTTTTTCTCGTATCGGCGCAAAAACTCGGCGTCGAGCCGAAAAATTGTCTCGTTTTTGAAGACGCGATAAACGGTTTTGAAGCCGCCAATCGCGCCGGAATGAAATCAATCGGCATCGCGTCGGTCAACTCGATTGAAGACATTCTGAAGCTCGATTCGGTCGTCGAAGCGCACGCCGATTTTAATAATTTAAAGCCGTCTGCGTTGATTGAAAAGCATTTGCCGTTGGAAATTTATGCAGGTTAAAAAGTCGCGCGGCGGGTGAAAAGCGATTTGGCGATTAAATATCACGACGCAGTATTTATTTATGCAGGCTTGCGAATAAAAGTTGATATGTTGCCGAAAGCGGTTACGGAAAGATTAAAAACGCTTGATGATTTGTGGATTTTGAGCGTTAAATTGATGAATTCCAAAAAAGGTAAAAATCGAGAAAACCGACAAAAATGGATTATCCGGTAACGCCCGCGATTCGCTTTCTGCGCGAGAAGAAAATCGAGTTTGAGCCGCGCGTTTTTGAATACGTCGAAAAGGGCGGAACGAAACATTCGGCGGAAGTTCTGAAAGCGGACGAACACGCGGTTATAAAAACTCTAATCTTTGAAACAACGGAGCGAAAGCCTTTGATTGTCCTGATGCACGGCGATTGCAAGGTTTCGACAAAGGAATTGGCGCGGCATTTGAATGTCAAAACCGTCGCGCCGGTTTCGCCGGAAAAGGCAGCCAAATTAACGGGTTATTCGGTCGGCGGAACGTCGCCGTTCGGCGTAAAAACGAAAATGCCGGTTTATATCGAAAAAACGATTTTCGATTTGCCGCGCATTTTCATCAACGGCGGCAAGCGCGGGTTTTTGATTGAAATTGAATCGCGCGTTTTGAGCGATGTTTTGCAGATTGAAAAAGTTTCGGTCGGAATATCGAATCAATCCGCATAATTCAAACTGTCCGGGGGAAACTTTGCTACGAAGTTTCCCGGCTTTTTCCGGCAAAAAATCTCACTATTAAAATACCGACGAAAGCGATAAAGCCGAATTTAAACAGGGCGGGAATAATTAAACCGTATGAACCTTCGTAGGAAACGGCGGAGATGAGCATATAGAAAAGCGTCGCGCGCCAGAAGGAAAAATTTTGGTTTTCAATCAAACCGGCGTAAATTATGCGAAGCACGAAACCTAAAAACAGCATTCCCAAAGGAACGCCGACGGGACCGAAATTACGCAGAAGGTCGCCCATCGGCGTTAAGGTAAAAGAATTTTCGCTGTAATTAAAATATAAATCGGCGTATTTTTTCGGGTCGGTGGCGATGGGTTTATCGTTCCAGATGACGCGCGGAATGAAAAACGTGATGCTTTCTTTCCAGATGCCGTTGTCGATTCCGTAGCTTTCTTCATACGGCATCAGCTTTTCGTAGTTGGAGACGACGACCGCTAAGGAGCTGACCGATTCGATTCGTTCGGCTAGCGAACCGAAGCCGTCGGCGAGCGTCTCGACTAAATCCTGGTCGGAAATTTTGTCGAAGGTTTCGAGAATGATTTCGCTGTATTGCCCGATTTCCATTCGTTCCTGCGTTTGTTTTATATTGCGAAACGTCGTGCCGTAAATCATTCCGACGATAAGCGCGAAGCTAATCAAAAACGCGGCGATGATTTTTTCCTTAAATCGTATTTTTCTGCCGGACATTACGAACGCAAACGCGATTAAAATAAAAACCTGAATAAGACTTCCGCGATTTCCCTGAAAAGCCGATTTGGTCAGCGATGTGGTCAGCAGCAGCCCGATAACGACGTAGTGATTTATATTTAACTGCTTTGCTC
>JALZOE010000577.1 GCA_030857325.1 Acidobacteriota bacterium | reverse complement strand
CGAGTTTCGCGTCGTACCAATCCGAGTTTTTCGATATTTGCCGCTGCTGTTCAGACATTTTTAAGTTTATTTATTTAGAAAAGTCCTCTATTGATTCAATGCCAAATCGTCAAACCAGACTCTGCCTGAAATCGGGCAAAGCGTGGATTTACAGGTTTCGCGGGCAAGCCCGATGACGACCGCTTCCATTTTTTCGGGTACGACGAATTCCGTTCTGAGATTCGTCCAATCGGAGACGGCGGAAATCGCCGGCGTCGTTGCCAGAATTTTTCCTTCCGGCACGCTTACAACCTGCCAGTTAAAAGTCGTGCCGGTTTTCAAATCGGATTTATAAAACATTTCAAAAGTGTACTTTTTTCCCGGCTCGACCGCGACCAACTGCGAAACGGCGCGAAAGTCGCGTCCCGTCGCCGAGTCGAAAACAGCGACCAGACTGCGCTGCCCGCCGTGCTTCTGCGAGTCGTCGATTCCGATTTGCGGCTGCCCGCCTTCCTGTATCTGCCATTCAAAAAGGCTGACGCCGACGGTTTTTACGTCCGTTTCAAAACCGCCGTTAAAAATTTTCCCGACGGCGAATTGCTCCGCGTCGGCGTCGGCGATTTGCGCCAGCACCCGCGAAGCGTCGCGGTATTTTTTCGCTTCAATCAATTGCGCCGCAAGCACCCCGCCGTTTTCGCGGAAAGTAGTTTTCTTTTCGGCGGCAGGCAGAGTTTTCCAGATTTCAGCCGCCTCGTCAAAGCGCTTTTCTCTTGCCAGAAAGGAAATCAGCGCGGCTTTAATCGAGGTCGAGTCGCCCAAATACTGATTTATCTGCGCTAAATCGCCGCCGAATACCTGCCACGCCGTCGATACGGTCGGATTGACAAATTTTGAATCGCTTTCCGCCGCCGCCCGCAGCTCGGCAAACGCTTCCTGCCTTTTGCCGCGGCGCAGCAGAACGTTTCCGAGAATCCATCTGACATCCGAATAATTGGGCGCAAGTTCGAGCGATTTTCTCAAAGCTCGTTCTGCACCGGCAGCGTCGCCGCCGCGCTCGCGCGCTTTTCCCAATGCCAGCCAGGTGCGAAAATCGTTCGGCGACAGCGCCGTCGATTGTTCGTATTCGGCAAGCGATTCAATTAAATCGTTTGGCTGAAAAGTTCTTTCGTGCAGAACGGCTGCCGTGTAATGCGTCTGCGGGTCGCTCGGAGCTAAGGAAATCGCTAAATCGGCAATTTCCAGATAAACCGTATTTGCGGAAATCGCGTTTCCGGCGCACCAGCGCAGAGCAAAAACAACGCCGACCAAACACAAAAGCACCGCCGCCGCTAAAGCGATTCGCGTCGGGAGGCTTTTGATGCTGATTGATTTTATTGCCATTCAGGGAAAATCGGAAAATTAAACTCCAAAGTCATATCGCGGGCAATATGAAATTTTATTTACTATTGCCGAAAGATTGTAAAATTGCAAAACATCGCCAATCGAAAACCGCGTTTCAAATCAAATATAATCGCGCCGGTTAATTTTCTCGTAATTTTGTTTCAAACGACAAAACCCGATAAAGTCCAGCAAACCGCGCAAAACCGCAAAAAGTTTATTTTAGCAGACAAATTTTCCCGACAAAAAAGGCGAGACAAAAATCATCCCGCCGCCTTTATTTCCAGTGTGTTTTATTAAAACGCCGCCGCGCCGGCTTCGGCAACCGAGTGGTCCTGCTCGCCCGAACCGCCCGAAACGCCGATTGCGCCGACGACTTTTCCGCCTCTTTCGAGCGGAATGCCGCCCGCGAAAATCATCACTTTGCCGTTGTTCGACGCGTGAATGCCGAAAAACTGGTCGCCCGATTGACTGTTGTCCGCCAAATCTTTGGTCGTAATATCAAAGGCGCGCGAAGTCCACGCTTTTTTAATAGAAATATCGACGCTGCCGAGCCACGCGCCGTCCATCCGCACGTGCGCGACCAAATTTCCGCCGACATCGGCAACCGCAATGTTCATCGGCTGACCGATTTCCGCAGCCTTCTTTTCGGCGGCGGCAATTACTCTCCTGGCATCTTCTAACGTAACCATAAAATTATTCTTTCCCTTATAAATTAAATTAGAAGATTATTATTGCACAAGCGCGAGTCGCGTTTAAAATTTGCCCGAAACAAAAACATTTCAACTGCCTTTT
>JALZOE010000576.1 GCA_030857325.1 Acidobacteriota bacterium | reverse complement strand
CGCCAACACGGACGCCGATTTAGCCGGTTACGAAGTCGTCTGGCGCGACACGACTTCGCCGGTCTGGACGAATTCGATTTTCGTCGGCAATGTTTTAACTTACACCGCCAAAGAAATGTCGAAAGACAATTATTTTTTCGGCGTCCGCGCCGTCGATAAAAACGGCAACAAAAGCCCGGTCGTTTATCCGCGCCCGATGAGATAAAAAAGCGGTAAACGGTAAGTGCCAAGAGGTAAATAAAAAAATTGCCTTTTACTTAGCGCTTACCGTTTGCCGCTTATCACTAAAAATATATGCCCGGCGGAAAAGATTGGGACGAATGGATTGAGGAATATTCGCGCAGCCACGTTCATCCGATTAACAAGTTGACGCACAAAATCGGCATTCCGATGATTACGCTTTCACTGCCGCTTTTTCCGGTCGCGCTTTTTGTCGGAGATTTTTGGATTGTGCCGGTTCTTTTATTTGTCGGCGGCTGGATTCTGCAATTTGTCGGACATTATTTTGAAGGCAAACCGTCGGAGTTTTTTAAAGATTGGCGGTTTCTTTTCGTCGGCGTGCGGTGGTGGCTTAAGAAATTTCGCGGTTAATCTTTAAACCTCAAGGTATCGTATAAATTTTATGCTTAAGTCTTTTGTTTATATTAGTTCGGCGGTTCGTTTGATGACGCCGCCAGAATTGGTGGAACTCCTTCGCCAAGCTCGTGAAAATAACGAGCGCGAAGAAATTACCGGAATGCTGCTTTATAAGGACGGCAGTTTTATGCAGGCGTTCGAGGGCGAAGAAGAAAGAGCGACGCGGCTGCACAACAAAATTCTGGCTGACCCGCGGCACAAAAACATTATTACGCTGCTTCAAGAACCGCTTGAAACTCGTCAATTCGGCGGCTGGTCGATGGCTTTTCAAAACGTGGATTTGTTAGGCGAAGACGAGCGCGCCGCCATTAATTCGTTTTTAAGCCAGCCGTTCGACAAAAATTATTTCGGGAGTAATCCCAACAACGCGCTGAAACTGCTTTTGTCCTTTAGAAAAAGTTACGAGCGGCGCTGATTTTATTATCGATTAACCAAAAGTTTTTTATAATTTCCCTGCTAAATCCAACTTGGCAGTTACTTTTCCGACCGTATCGCCGCGCCGGTTTTTAATCGCCAGCGGTGAATATTCGCGCAGCTTCGCGTCGTTCGTTTCGTCGATAACGCCGAGCGCGCGAAGAAGCTCGATGATGACAACGGCGCGGGCGCGTTTGTCGTCGCCGTCTTCGATTTTCAGCGCGATTCCCAAACCTGTTTTCCAACGCTCGCACGGCAGAACGCCCGCCAGATAAACGCCTTCCGCGCCGATTTTCGATATTACTTTCCCGCGTGCCGACTGCATTATAATCGTGTCCAATCGCTCTGCGCCGCCAATCATTTGCGGATGAGAAATCATTGCCGAAACAATCCGGCGACAGGCTTCGCGTATCTCAATATCAAAACTTTTCGGCGGAAAAATGAGCCGCGCGAAAGATTTCGCCATTGCGGAGACGGGAAGCGCGAAATTCGGCGCGGCGCAGCCGTCGATACCGATTTTTATTTCATTTTTCGGAATGTCCGTAAATTGCGAAAATACATCTAAGATCGCTTGCTGAACCGGATTTTCAAGCACTTCATAAGTTTCTAAATCCGCGCCCAAATGTTTAGCGAGCGCGAGCATTGCCGCGTGTTTGCCAGAACAATTGTTATGCAGTTGGTTTGGTTTCTCATCGCCGCGAACCATCGCTTCGGCGATTTTTTCGTTAAACGGAATCTGCGAGCCGCATCGCAAATCCGATTCGTCCAAGCCGATTTTAGCCAGCATTTTCGCGCACGTTTCGGTGTGAATTTTCTCGCCCGAATGCGAGCCGCAGGCAAGCGCGATTTCATTTTCAAGAAACCCGAATCGCGCCGCCGCGCCGCTCGTCAAAACCGGAAACACTTGAAACGGTTTGCCCGAAGAACGAATAAAAGTAACGATTTCGGGATTGCCTTTTGAGAAAATCGTTTCGCCGTCGCCGCTTATTACGATTAAATGCCCGCGATGAATCGATTCGACTGTCTCGCCGCGAACGACTTCGGCTAAAATTTCAGACTGCATAGATTTTTATCTCTTGGAATCAAAGAGTTTTAGCCACGAA
>JALZOE010000575.1 GCA_030857325.1 Acidobacteriota bacterium | reverse complement strand
CCTGCGAAGCATTCGCCCGAAATTCGCCTTTGAAAAAGATTTGCCCGACGAAGTAAAACGCCGTCTGACAACGACGATTACTAATCGAAGTCTGAAAATCTGGCAGTTCGTTTTTATTTTTCTGGCGTTTTTCGTCTTCGGCTTTCACGTCTATTGGACATATTACGCCGACGAATACAACGAGCAGTTTCAGGCGTTGAGTTACAAGGATTTACGCAACCGGCGAACGAACGCTGCGCGGCTGCGCGGCTGGATGCTCGACCGCACGGGAAAATTAGGCAGCGCGCTCGCCTATTACAAAGTCGATAACGACGGCGACATCAATCGCGCTTTCAGTCTCGACCGCGAAATCGCGCATTTGATGGGAACCGAGCGCGGAACGCCCGGTTTGGAACGCACGGTTTACAAACGGGAAGACGACCCGACGCCTGAAGCGTGGGAAGTTTTAATGCAGGTAAAACGCCCGGAAGACGAGCGGCGCGACGTGCGAACGACGATTGACCGCGATTTGCAAGCCTTTATTTCAGAACAGTTAAAAGATAAAAAAGGCGCTATCGTCGTTATCAACCCGCAAAACGGCGACCTTTTAGCGATGTATTCAAATCCGTCGTTTAATCTCTCCGAAGCGCAAACCTTAAGCGATTATTTGCGGCTCGAAGGCAACCGGCGCGACAAGCCGCTCTTAAACCGCGCCACGCGCGAATATTACGTCCCCGGCTCGACCTTTAAAACTTTCACGATGATTTCCGCTTTTCGCGCCGGAAAACAAAATTCGCGTTTTACCAGCACCGGCGGCGGTTACGCTCCGTTTAGAAATTCGCGCCCGATTACCGATGCCAACGGTGGATGCGAACCGCCGTTCGGCTGCGGAACGCTGAATATAGAGCAGGCTTTCGAGGCGTCGAGCAACCAGTTTTTTGTGCAGTTGGCAGTCGATTTGGGACGCGAACAACTCCGCGAAACTGCGGAAGCCGTCGGCATTTCAGCTGTCGAAACGCCGGAAGAAGCGGTGCGGGCGAACTTTTTCCCGGAAATCTGGAACGCCAGCAACCCGCGCGTCAAAAGCGCGCTCGCGCCGCAGCAATCGACAATCGTTGTCGGAAAAGATATTACGAATTACGATTTGGCGCTTCAGGGAATGGGACAGGGTTTCGCCGGGCAGATGACGCCGTTCCAGATGGCGCTGATTGCGGCAGTTCCGGCGAATTTACAGGGAAAACTGATGAAGCCGCGCGTCGAAGCCGACATCGAGCCGCAGGCGTTCGGACAGGTTCTTACTCCGCAGCAGGCGGCGCAAATCCGTGAGATTATGGGACTCGTAACCGAAGGCGCGGGCGGAACCGGCAGACGTGTTTTCGCCAATGTTCTCGCGCAGGGAATCAGAACCGGCGGTAAAACCGGAACGGCGGAAAAAGAAGCGCCCGTTTATGACGAAAAAACCGGAAAATTAAAAACCTACAAAAGAAAAGTTAAGGACAAGGACGGAAAAATAGTTGAGCGCGAGTATCCAGAAATGTATCAGCGAACAGATAGCTGGTATATTTCGATTGCGCCGCTGGAGAATCCGCAGGTGGCAATCGCCGTCGTCGTCGAAGGCGGCGGATACGGCTCGGCGGTTTCCGCGCCGATTGCGGCAAACATCACTTTAAAAGCTAGAGATTTAGGGCTTTTGGGCGAGCAATACAAACTGCAAACGCAGTTGCCGCAGGCGCCGAAAACTCCGAGAGCGACAGTAAAGAAAAGAGGAACTAACCGCAGATAATCGCGGATTACCGCGGATAAGAAAAAACAAATAAAATTGATAAAAAAAAGCAAAATACTTTTTAACAAATACTTTTTTATTGGTAACAATTTGCTGACTGCTGATTGCTGAAAACTGACCGCTTAGTATCAACAATTGTTTTATGAAAAATCGAGCCTCGACAAGTGTTTTTATATTGCTTCTCGTAACCGTTTTAACCGCAATCGCGCACTATTCGGTTCATTACGGCGCGCTGATTCGCGGTTACGAAACTTCGACCATAACGGCGGGCAGAAATATTTTTCTGCTTCTGCTTCTGACGTTTCTGCCGATTTTTCTCGCTCGCTTTACGAGATTTAAAGGCAATTACACGCTTTACACGTCGGCGATTATTCTTTTTTCAATCGGTCTGA
>JALZOE010000011.1 GCA_030857325.1 Acidobacteriota bacterium | reverse complement strand
CGGTTTGCGGCTCAAAATTTCTTCGGTTAGAGCGTAAAGCGGCGTGTTTGCACCGAAATTTATCGCGTCCCAGCCTTCGTTTTCTATCGTCATCTGCACCAGATGCGTCGGCAACTCGTGCAAATCGCCTTCGAGCGCGCAGCACAACGCCGTTTTTTCAACCGATTGCGAAACGGGAAGCGTCTGCCGCAGTTTATAAACGGCGTTATGCGCGGTGCGCGTGGCGAGATGCTCCTGCGTGATATTGATTTCTCCGCTTGCCCACAAATCGCCGATTTGACGCATCGCCGGGCAAACCAAATCGTCGAAAATCTGCGCGAGCGATTTGCCTTCGAGATGCGCGCTGATAAGAACATTCGCCGCCGCTTCTTCGCAGCCCGCCGTCAGAGATTGAAAAAACGCGCAGCTTGAAAAAGTTTTATTTCCGCGTTTTCTGGATGACGCGGCGAGTATAGATTCGTCGCCGTGACATTGTTTTAATCCAAGTCCCTGCGCCCGCTGAAAACGGGCGACTTCTTCGGGACGAAAACGACGATGACCGCCGCTCGTGCGCTCTGACTGCAAAAGTCCGGCTTCCTGCCAGCGTTTAACCGTCGCGTCGCTGACACGACACAATCGGGCGACTTCTTTTGTTGTAAGGCACTTTAAATCGGTCATTTATTCAACTTTTATAAACCAGGATTTTCCTAACCGGGAGCGCGGGCATCCTGCCCGCTTTTGAACGCGTTTTAGCGTTCATAAACCGCTGAATAAGCTCTCCGTCACCTCTTGATAGAGATTTTAGATTGCTCGCGCAATCTTTGCGAGCAAGATGCCCGCGCTCCGATAAAAACGCTTTTTGTTCAAATTTGAGACATTGAAACCGGGGAAAGTTATTGTATTTAACATTACTAAATTTTGACTGAATCGCACAAACCGTTCATCGGTGATTTGCGGAATAAATCGAGTTGAAAAATAATTAACTAAAAAAATTATTGTATTCTGAGCGGCGCGTAATCTGATTTGCCGAATTTCGCAGGTTAGTTTTGTCGCTTTAATCGACGTTTAATCTTTCGCGTTCGACTTTTAAACCATTTAAATTACCGAGCGCGGCGAGCGCGATTTTTTCGGTTTGAAAAAATTCGGCGGCGAGCTGTTGAATATCTTCGGCGGCAACGGCTTCGATTTTCTGTAGAGTTTCTTCGAGCGGAATCGTTTTGCCGTGTGTGATTTCCTGCTGAGCGAGATTGCCGGCGCGGACGCCCGAATCTTCGAGTCCGAGCAGAATCGAAGCATTCGCCTGGTCTTTGGCAAGCTGTAATTCATCTTCGGAGACACCGGAGTTTTTAATTTTGGCAAGTTCCGCAATTGATAAATCAATCGCTTCGCCGAGCTTTTCGGGCGAAGTCGCCGCGTAAATCGAAAAAACTCCGCAGTCTTCAAACGACATTCCGCTCGCGCCGACCGAATAAGCCAATCCGCGTTTTTCGCGAATCGTCTGCCACAGGCGCGACGAAGTTCCGCTGCCGAAAATGCTCTCCAAAAGATGCGCGGCGTAGCGTTTTTCGCTTTTTCCTCGAATCCACGGCGCGGCGATTATCAAATGCGCCTGTTCGAGTTCGTGTTTTTTCCTTAGAATAATCGGCGTGGAAAGTGAAGGCGAGTTTAAGGTTTCAGGTTCAGTATTCAAAGTTTGAACTTTGAACTTTGAATACTGAACTTTGAAAATCTTGTCGGCAAGATTTTCAATTTCGGCGTGTTCGACGTGTCCGGCGGCGGCGATTACGAGATTTTCCGGCTGAAAAATTTGCGCGTGATACTTGCTTGCCGCTTCACGATTAAATCCGCGAACCGTTTTGCGCGTGCCTTCAATCGGTAGACCGAGCGCGTGATTCGGAAAGAAACTTTTTTGGAAAATCTCGCCCAGAAATTCTTCGGGCGTGTCTTCGACCATTTTCATCTCTTCGATAATAACGCGCTGCTCGCGTTTTAACTCGCGCGCGTCAAAGCGCGGATTGGCGAGCATATCGGCAAGCAAATCAAAGGCTTGCGGCAATTGTTTATCGACGACTTTTATTCCGAATCCGGTTGTTTCGTGCGACGTGAACGCGTCGAAATTTCCGCCGAGACGGTCGATTTCGACGGCAATTTCAAGCGCCGAACGCTTCACTGTTCCTTTGAAAACCGCGTGTTCGATAAAATGCGAAATGCCGTTCAGATTTTCCGGTTCGTGGCGTGAGCCTTTGTTAAACCAAAAAACGAGACTTGCCGAGCGCACGTCCGGCATCGTTTCGGTGAGAATCGTCAAACCGTTTTCGAGTCGTGTTGTCTGTATATTTTCTTTCATCGTCTGTAAAGCAAATAAATATCGTAACACGGCGGGAAATCATTCAAAAAACGCAGGCTGGAATTAGATTGCTTGACACAGGTTTTTGCCGGTGCATAATTAAATGAAAGTGCGAAACGAATTTCCGTATAAAGGCGAACAATCAAACACCGGCGTCGGCGAATTTCAGTCAAATGTTTTTCTGCGCCGATTGCTTTATTCGTCGGCAATGAATACGGGAAAACAGTTTCGGCACGACGGGGAAAATCAGTTTGCGCGTTCAGCTAAAACTGCTTGAGATTTGAGCGGTTTTTATTTTTAGAATCGAAATGGAAAAAGAAAAAACAATCGCCGTTTATTATGAACACCCGGAATGGTTCAGAGCGCTTTTTGCCGCGCTGGAGCGGCGCGGTTTGGCGTATGAAAAAATCGACGCGGCAAATCACAGCTATAATCCGGGCGCGAATTTTACAGATAAATACTCGCTCTTTTTCAATCGAATGAGCGCGTCGGCTTATCTGCGCGGACACGGAAACGCCGTTTTTTTCACGCTCGGTTTTTTGGCGAATCTGGAACGAAAAGGCGTGCGCGTCATCAACGGTTACGACGCTTTTCAAATCGAGATTTCAAAAGCGTTGCAGCTCGCTCTTTTTGAATTGCTCGGCATTAAATATCCGAAAACGCGCATTATAAATTCATCCGGACAAGCAGTTTCCGCCGCTGAAGATTTGCAGTTTCCAATCGTCGTCAAGCCGAATATCGGCGGGCGCGGCGCGGGAATTATCAAATTTGATTCGGTCGAAGATTTGAAAAATGCGGTCGAACAAAGTCTAATCGATTTGGGAATCGACTCGACGGCGCTCGTTCAGGAATTTGCGCCGAAACTAGGCGAACACATTAACCGCGTCGAAACTCTGGGCGGCAAATTTCTATACGCGATAAAAATTTATCCGCAGGGCGAAAGTTTTAATCTCTGTCCGGCGGAAGTTTGCCGAATCGAAGACCACCCGCAAACAAGCGGTATTTCGGCAGTCGGCGAGATTTGTATTGCCGACGCCGCGAAAAGCGGTTTGAAAATCGAGAAATTCGAGCCGCCGCAGGAAATTATCGAAACAGTCGAGCGAATTGTCAGAAAAGCGAAAATTGATGTCGGCGGCGTCGAATATTTAATCGACGAACGCACGGGCGATGCGCTTTTTTACGACATCAACGCGCTTTCGAATTTCGTCGCCGATTCCGTCAATTTAATCGGTTTCGACCCGCACGAAAATTTAGTCGAATTTTTAGAACAGGAGATTGAACGATGCGCTACGGATACTGGATGCCGGTCTTCGGCGGTTGGCTGAGAAACGTCCCGGAAGAGGGAATGGAAGCGAGTTGGGAATACACGAAACGACTCGCGCAGAGAAGCGAGGAAATCGGTTTCGATTTGTCGCTCGTCGCCGAATTGAACTTAAACGACATCAAAGGCGTTGACGCGCCTTCGCTCGACGCCTGGTCAACGGCGGCGGCTTTAACTGCCGTAACCGATACGCTCGAACTGATGGTCGCCGTGCGCCCGACTTTTCATAATCCGGCGTTATTAGCCAAACAAGCGGCGAACATCGACCGCATCGGCGGCGGCGGACGACTTTCGTTAAACGTCGTTTCGTCGTGGTGGTCGGGCGAAGCAAAGAAATACGGCGTGCAGTTTGACGAACACGATGACCGTTACGCCCGCACTTCGGAATGGCTCGAAATCGTCAACAAATTGTGGACGGATGACCATTTTTCGTTTCCCGGCAAATATTACAATCTCGAAGACGCCGTGATGCAGCCGAAACCGATTAAAAAACCAATCGTTTACGCGGGCGGCGAATCGGAAAAAGCCAAAGACACGATTGCGCGCCTGTGCGACGCTTATGTGATGCACGGCGACGCGCCGGAAAAAGTAAAATCAAAAATCGAAGATATGGAAGCCAGACGCGATAAATTAAATTTGCCGCCGATGATTTACGGCGTCGCCGGTTACGCGATTGTGCGCGATTCGGACGCCGAAGTTAAAAGGGAAATCGAAAGAATCACGGATGTCAAACAATCGGCGGCGGGTTACGGCAATTATCAGGATTGGCTGGCGAATACGAAGCTCGAACAACAGGTTTCTCTTGAAGATTATTCGGTTTCAAATCGCGGCTTGCGTTCGGGTTTAACCGGAACGCCCGCGCAAGTGGCCGATAAAGTCGGCGAATTTGAACGTGTCGGCGTCAATCTGCTTCTTTTACAGTGCAGCCCGCAAATCGAAGAAATGGAACGATTTTCTGAAGCCGTGATTAACAAAGAGGCGTCGATTGCGGCTTGATAATCAAACTTTCGTTAAAATGATTTCGCCGAAAGTTTTATCCTGCACGAGCTTAACTCCTTCGGCGCGGACGATTTCGAGAACGGCGATAAATGCCAGAACAAGTTCCGATTTGCTCCGCATTTCGGCGAAAAACTCCAGCAGATTTAGTTCCTTGCCTTGAAAAATGCGCGCCTGCATATTTTTCATCATTTCCGCCAGCGACATTTCCTCGCGCTTGATTTCCATTTGAAATTCTTCTTTGCGGCGCGCCATAGTTTTCTGAAAAACATTCAGCAAATCGAAAACCGAAACATTTACTTCGCCGCCGGTTTCGTCCGATTCGACTCGTCCGCGCGTGAAAACAGCCGCTTCGATTGTGGTGCGTTCGTAAAGCATCTGCGCGGCGTCTTTAAATTTTTCGTATTCCAAAAGACGGTCAACCAATTCCCGGCGCGGGTCTTCGATTTCCTCTTCCGTCCGGTCGAAAATCTCGCGCGGCAGCAGCATTTTCGATTTTATCTCAATCAAAGTTGCCGCCATCACCAGAAAATCGCCCGCCAGAGAAATATCGAGACTTTTCATTAGGCGAACGTATTTCAAATATTCGTCCGCAATACGCGCAACGGGAATATCGAAAATATTCGCCCGTTCCTGTCTGATTAAATAAAGCAGCAAATCGAGCGGTCCGGCGAATTTGCCGAGTTCGAGCTTGATTTCATCGCGCGATTCCCGAACGATATTCGGCTTTTCCGTGAAAAAATCAAAGGTCAGTTGTTCGGTTTGCTGTTCCATTATTCGGAGCGAACGATTGTTTTGCGAATTAGATTTGATGACTTTTCAAATCTTCGAGAGAGACGTATCCGAGCGCCGATTCGTGTGTCGCTTCCAAATCGACGAGCGGCGCGGCGCTCGCGTCCAAAGCCTGCTGCCAGCGCAACGCAACCAAACACCATTTATCGCCCGCTTTAAGTCCGGGAAAATTAAATTCCGGTCGCGGCGTCGATAAATCGTTTCCCGCCGCTTTTGAAAATTTCAGAAATTCGTCGGTCGCGTAAATGCAGATTGTGTGGCTTCCCGTATCATCCGCGCCGGTTTTGCAGTAGCCGTCGCGGTAAAATCCGGTCATCGGATTCGTGCAGCAGACTTTCAATTCGCCGCCTAAAACATTCTTCGGTTTCGGTCTGTGTCCGTTGCCGTTGCTTATACTCATAATTTTTTAGGATTTTTCAAAAATATTATCTCTTTCGACAAGGCAGATGCGCGTCGCAAACGATTTATAAAACGTTTCGTAGCCTTTCGCCTGCGCGATTTTATGCTCGACGTTTTCGCGCCAGACGGCAATCGATTCGAGGTTTTCCCAGTAACAAACCGTGATGCTCAAACCGTCGCTCTCGGCGTGTTCCATTCCGAGAAAACCTTTTTGCGCGGCGGAAAGTTCAGCCATTTTCCGCGCCGTTTCGCCGTAACCGTTTTCACCCGCATTTTTGATTGAATTAAAAATTACGGCGTAATACGGCGGCTTCAGAGTTTTGGAAATTTCAGCCATTTTGAAAATTATTCGTCCACGTTTAATTTCTCACCGTGATAAAAAACTATCTGATTCCCATTCGCTCATAAACTTCTTTTACAGTCTGGCTTGCAATCGAACGAGCTTTTTCCGCGCCGGATTTCAATATTTTTTCCAACTGCGCGTCGTCGAATTCCTTGACGCGTTCCTGAAAAGGTCTTAGAAATTCGACGACGACTTCGGCGAGCGTCGATTTGAAATGCCCGTAACCTTTGCCCGCAAAATCGGTTTCGCATTCTTCGGCGGTTTTGCCGGTCAGCAACTGGTAAATCGTCAGCAGATTATCGATTGCCGGGCGCGATTCGTCAAATTTTATTTCGCTGCCCGAATCGGTTACGGCGCGCTTGAATTTTTTTGTAATCGTGTCGGCGTCGTCCAGTAAAAATATCGAGCCGTTTAAATCCGCATCGGATTTCGACATTTTTTTCGACGCGTCGGCGAGCGATAAAATTTTCGCGCCCGCCGGCGGAATAAACGGTTCGGGAATTTTGAACGTTTCGCCGAAGTCGCGGTTAAATCGCATCGCAACGTCGCGCGTCAGTTCGAGATGCTGCTTCTGGTCTTGTCCGATTGGAACTAACTCGGTTTGATAAAGCAGAATGTCGGACGCCATCAAAACCGGATACGTGAAAAGCCCGACGCCGACTTTTTCGTTTTTGCCTTTCGACTTGTCTTTAAACTGCGTCATCCGTTCGAGTTCGCCCATTCGTGCGATGCAGTTTAAAATCCACGCGAGTTCGGCGTGTTCGGCAACGTCCGATTGAACGTAAACAGTCGAAACGTCCGGGTCGATGCCCGAAGCGAGATAAATTCGGGCTAAATCGAGAGTTTTCTGTTTTAGGATTTTCGGCTCTTGCGGCTGAGTTACCGCGTGCAGATTGACGATGCAGAAAAAACTCTCGTATTCGCTTTGCAGCGCAACCCAATTTTTCAGCGCGCCGAGATAATTGCCGATGTGCAGATTGCCCGTCGGCTGCGCGCCGCTGAAGATGCGTTTTTTCATAAATCTATTGAAGTATTGCGATTAGCGCGTAGAGAAACGGCGTGATAATCAGACGAAAAACGCCCATCCAAATCAGCGCCATTAAAATCAAAAAACCGTATTGTTCGAGCAGATTAAAAATCGGCTCAAAACTCGTCGGAAGAAACGTCGAAAGAATTTTGCTGCCGTCGAGCGGCGGAAACGGCAGTAAATTAAACACAAAGAGCGAAAGATTCAGAAGCATTAAATTGCCGACGAAAATCGAAATCGGATTTTGACTCTGACCGAAAAAATCTCCGATTCCGAAACCCTGCGTCATCAAAATTTTTGCTAAAACAATACCGATTATCAACAAAATCAGATTCGCTAAAACTCCGGCAATCGAAACCATCACGTTCGCCATTTTGTAATTCGTCCAGTTACGCGGATTAACCGGCGTCGGTTTGCCCCAGCCGATAAGCGGAATCGAGCCGAGCGCGCCGCCGAGCGCGCCGAAAACGAACGAGATAATCGGAATCAGCAGCGTTCCTATCGGGTCGGTATGCGCCACCGGATTTAGGGTTACGCGTCCGAGCATAAGCGCCGTGTCGTCGCCGAATTTGTGCGACATCCAGGCGTGCGCGGCTTCGTGGGCGGAAATCGCCAGCAGCAAAACCACCATATAAATGACCAAATTTGAAACCAGTGTCGCAATATCCATTTCACCCATTGTTCTTTTTCTCCCTTTTCAGGCTTTTATTTATAAGCTGTTTCCGCGTTTTTAATTAGTGTCGAAAACAAATCTTTTCGTTGTTTTTACCGTTAAATTGTGCCATTCTTTTTTTATAAAACAAAATCGAACGTCTATGAAAAACTGTATCGTCTGCATTGCCAGCGAATTCAAGGGAAACGATTTTTTTGAAGAATGCCGCGAAGCCGGTTGGCGCGTCGTGCTGGTTACGCGCGAAAAACTGCTCGACGAGCCGTGGTCGTGGACGAGCATCGACGAAGTGAAAACGGTGCGAAACGACGCGGCGGCGGAAGATTACGTTCGCGCCGTAACGAATGTTGCCGGAGCGCGAAAAATCAACCGCGTCGTCGGCGTTGACGAATTCGACGTTTTGACGGCGGCAAAAGCGCGGGAACATTTGCAAATCGAAGGCATCGGCAATTCTTTCGCCCTGCGTTTCCGCGACAAACTGCGGATGCGGAATATGGCTTTGAGCATCGGAATCGCCTGCCCGGAATTTACCGGCGCGTTTCGCCCCGACGAGATAAACGAATTTTTGACGCGCGTTCCCGCCCCTTGGATTATCAAGCCGCGCACCGAAGTCAACGCCTTCGGCATCCGCAAGTGCGAGAACGCCGAACAGGTTTGGCAGGTTTTAAGCGAGCTTGACACGCGGCATACGTGGCGCGACCATCCGTCGCAGTTTTTGATTGAAAGATTCGTCGAAGGCGCGGTTTTTCACGTCGATTCGGTTGTCGAACGCGGCAAAGTCGTCGCTTCCGGCGTCAGTCGTTACGGCACGACGCCGATGAACGTTTCGCACAAAGGCGGCGTTTTCACGACTTCCGTTTTACCGCACAAATCTAAAGAACGGAAAGAGTTGGAGCGATTAAATACACAGCTTCTCAAAGGTTTTGAATACGAGCGCGGCGTCGCCCACGCCGAATTTTTGCAGTGCGCCGAGACGGGAAAGTTTTATCTTCTGGAGGTCGCCGCGCGCGTCGGCGGCGCGTATATCGCTAATGTTCTGGAACAGGCGAGCGGTTTCAGTCTCTGGCGCGAATGGGCGCGCCTTGAAATCGCCGACGAGAAAAATCCGTATAAACCGCCGCGAATCCGCAAAGATTACGCTGGAATCGCGCTCGGTCTCTCAAAGGACGAAAAGCCCGACACGTCGCATTACACGGACGCCGAAATCGTCTATCGCGTCTCGAAACCGAAACACGTCGGGCTTATTTTCCACTCGCAAAAGCACGAACGAATCGACGAGCTTCTCGAAGTTTATACCAAACGAATCACAAACGATTTTCTCGCCGTCGCGCCGACCAAGGAAAGATACGACGATTAAATATTTATGCCAATCAGATACGAAAACCGAAAGGGAGAGATTCATTACATAAAAGCTGCGACAACCAAAAAGGGCGGCAAAAGGTATTATGTCGTTAAAAATAAGGAGAAATATAAGCCGGAAGATTTACTGGTAGAAATGCCCGAAGGTTTCGAGTTTTACGAATTTCCTTCCGATGCGCTGGTCGCTTTTCGACATATTGCGAAAAGCTCGATTACCGACGGAGAATTTGCGATTTTAGATTCGGTGATGAAGCGACACGAAACGGTTAAAGATTACATTGTCGATAAAGAAGAAAACGCTTTGACGATTTACATCGACCTTATGGACAAAGAGTTGTTCGAGATGTTGGACGACGAGCAGCTAAGACAGATGAAAAGATACGACGATATTTTGAGATTTGAAAAAAGCGAAAACGATGATTATTCAGCGCAGAGATTTTGTTATATTTCGAGGTATTACGGTTGGATAACGCTGGAGACGAGCGATGATTTGCAATATCTAGCCGAAAAGTACTGCTGTCATATTGATAAAGAGAGTTTATTGCAGTTTTGGATAGAAGGCGAAGAAGATTGGTAAATCCGCGTGATGCGCTTCCGCGCTCGGCTCTCAAACCACTTTTGCTTGTTTTAATTTTATTATGCTTTCCGTAATTTCTCCCCAGACGAATTCACCGGCGATTCTGGAGCATCAATTAAACGATTTCTTTTCCGAACTGCTCAAATTTGAATCAATCGAGGAACTCGAAAAGTCAGTCGTTTATCAAAAAATCAAACCACAGGTCGAACGAATTTTAAACGCCGTCGTGCAGGAGAATTTCGCGCCTTCAATTTTTGAAAAAAGCGAAACCGTTCGCGCTTTGGCGTGGAATATCGAGCGCGGAAATCGATTTGACGGAATCGTCGCAGCGTTGAAAAATCATCCGCGATTAAAAGACAAAGATTTGCTGCTTTTAACCGAACTCGATTACGGAATGGCGAGAAGCGCGAATCGATTTGTGGCGCGGGAATTGGCAAAAGAATTAAAATTAAATTACGCTTTCGCTCCCGTGTATATCGCTTTGCAAAAGGGAAGCGGCGTCGAATCCGAAGCGGCGGGCGAGAATACGAAATCGCTGCACGGTCTGGCGATGTTCTCAAAATATCCGATGAAAAACGCGCGCGCCGTCGCGCTTCCGAACGGCAAAGATAAAATGCTCGGCAAGGAAAAACGGCTCGGTTACCTGCGCGCGCTCGTCGCCGACATCGAACATCCGGCGGGCGATTTTCGCGCCGTAACCGTTCACCTCGACGCGCATTCTTCGCGCAAACATCGACATCTGCAGATGAAAATCATTCTCGACCATCTCGAAACCTTGCCCGATTTGCCGACAATAATCGGCGGCGACTGGAACACGACGACCTACAACGCGCAGAGCGCCAATCACGCCATCGCCGGATATTTTCGCCGCGTCGCGATGGGCGTCAAAAACGTCGTCAAAAATCATTACCCGTATCCCGACCGTTATTTTGAAAAAGGTTTGTTTCAGGAGTTGGAAAAACGCGGCTTCGATTACAAAAAACTCAACGAAATCGGCGTCGGCACACTTCATTACGATATGGAAAACGCCGCCTACAACACGAATTTGAGCGATTGGGTGCCGCGCTGGTGTTTCCCGTTTATCTTCTGGGCGGCAAAACAAGTCGGCGGTCGCGTGTCGGCGCGGCTCGATTGGTTCGCCGGAAAGCGCGTCGAAATTCGCGGCAAACCGCAGACCGTCGGCGATTTATTTGATGCCGAAAACGTCCCGCTCTCCGACCACGACGCCATCGCTTTGGACTTTGCGCCGTTAAAAAGATAGAATTTTGAAACTATAAAGATGCGGACGGCAAATAATTTGCAGGCGTCCGCGCCGGACAAAGGAGAAAAATGTCAGAAGTAAGTTTTTGTCAGACAATCAGTTTTAATGCCGATAATTTTGAATACGAAACGGTCAACCAGGAAAACGGCAATGCCACGATGATAAAATTCCCGATTGACGAACGTTACAGTCCGGGCGATGTCGTCGTCGTTTTAGACAACGCGGACATTCAATTTCACGGCATAATCGGAAAAATCGAAAGCGGCTACGCCTTTGCCTACGACCCGAAAGGCTCGCTGCTGCCCGGAACTGTTCAATGAGCTTTCGCAGCGGCGATTGACATCCTATCAATCGATAATTTTGTTTTCATCTTTTACTTTTATTTCTCTAAATTATACCGATTCAAGTTGTGCGTAACGCAGTAGCCTGCACGATAGTCGAGGGCGAGCGCTTAGGACACACTCGACTATCGTGCGTGTTTCTGCAAAATAACGCACGCTTTGATTTGAATTAGTATTATCTCAACTGAAAATATATGTTTTCAGTAATCCTATAAAGCCGCCGATTAAAACGACCCATAGAACATCGGCTTTGAATTTATAAAGCGCAGCGAAAGCCGCGACACTCATCACGGCGGCAAACCAATTTATGTCTCTTTCAAAACCATTCGGCAGAACAACCGCCGCGCCGAAAACCAGCGCCAGATTCAATACCACACCGACGACCGCCGCCGTGACGCCGGAAAGCGCGCCGGTCAAGTTCCTGTTACCGCGCAAAACCTCGATATACGGCGCGCCGATAAATATAAAAAGAAAACACGGCAGAAATGTAACGTAAGTAGTTACGAGCGCGCCCGTTACGGCGCTTGCCGTTTGATTCATTTCACCGGGATTGTTCCACGCCGCCATAAAGCCGATGAACTGCAAGACCATAATCAGCGGTCCGGGCGTTGTTTCCGCCAGAGCCAATCCGTCAACCGCCTGCGTTTGTGTCAGCCAATTGTAAGGAGAAGTCGTTAAGGCTTGTGCGGCATACGCCAGCACGGCGTATGCTCCGCCGAAAGTAACGAGCGCGGTTTGCGTGAAATATCTGTATTCCTGAGCGTGGAGGCTGTCGAATCCGCGCCATAAACCAAGAATAAAGAACGGCAGCAGCCAAAGTATCAGACCAACCGCCAAAATTTTGAAAGTTCTGGTTTTGTTTGGAAGCGTATGAGCGGGCGGCGAATCGCGGTCATTAATCACCAGCGGCAGCGCATCCGTAATTTCGCCGTCACTTTCCGTCTTTTTATCCGCTTCTTTTGTTTTCGGTCGGGCGGCAAATACATCCGGCATAAAGTGCGCGCCAGCCAATCCGACGACAGCCGCCGCCAGAATAATTAAAGGAAACGGAATGTGCAGAAAGTAAATGGAAATGAAGGCTAACGCCGCGATGACAAAATGCGTCCGTTGCTTGAGAGCTTTTCCGCCGATTTTAATTACCGCTTCGACGACAATGGCGACCACAATCGGTTTAAAGCCTTCTAAAACACCCGCGACAGCCGGAACATTACCGTAAGCGGCGTAAATGTAGGAAAGCGCCAGCAGAATAAAAATCGAGGGAATAACAAAGAATGCGCCGGCGACAATGCCGCCCAAAGTGCGGTGCATCAGCCAGCCGATATAGATTGCAAGCTGCTGCGCTTCCGGTCCCGGCAACAGCATACAATAGTTAAGCGCGTGCAGAAATCGCTCGTCCGAGAGCCATCGCTTTTTGTCCACCAGTTCCTTATGCATTATCGCAATCTGCCCGGCGGGACCACCAAAGGAAATAAAACCGAGTTTAAGCCAGAAACGAAAGGCTTCCCGGAACGGAACGACGCGACCGGCGGGCAGATTTTCGGCTTCACCGCGCGCGTTGGCGTCCTTCGGTAAAGTGTCAATCTTTTCTTCGCTAATCATTGCTTTATCTTCTCCTTCGGTTTTCAATCGGCGGCGATTGAATTTTCCGTAATCGAAAACTTTTTCTTTATAAAAAACAAAACGAAATTAAATCTTATAATAATGCCATTTTCTGTTTGAAAACTATCTTTTACAAAACGAAAATCAAAAATATTTGACCGATTGCCAAATGAATAATGGCTCGTGTTATACTTTTGCATTGTTTTAACCAGCCAAAATTTTAGGGAGAAATAACTTTGAGCGTTTTAGTCGATAAAAACACGCGCCTGATTGTGCAGGGAATTACGGGAAAGGAAGGAACTTTTCACGCCAGACAGATGATTGAATACGGCACAAGCGTCGTCGGCGGCGTAACGCCCGCAAAAGGCGGAACGACGCACGAAAACGTGCCGGTTTTCAACACGGTCGAAGACGCCGTTCGTGAAGCGGGCGCAAACGCTTCGGTCATTTACGTTCCGCCGCCGTTCGCCGCCGACGCGATTATGGAAGCCGCCGCCGCCGGAATCGCGCTTGTCGTCTGCATCACCGAAGGCATTCCGGTTGCCGATATGATAAAAGTCAAACGCTTTTTAGACGGCAAAACGACGCGCCTCATCGGTCCGAATTGTCCCGGCGTCATCTCGCCCGGCAAATGCAAAATCGGCATTATGCCCGGACACATTCACAAAGAAGGACGCATCGGCGTCGTCTCGCGTTCGGGAACCTTGACGTATGAAGCCGTCGGACAATTAACCGCTTTAGGTTTAGGACAATCGACGGCAATCGGCATCGGCGGCGACCCGATTATCGGCACGAATCACACCGACGCGCTCCGATTATTTCAGGAAGACGACGAAACCGACGCGATTGTAATGATTGGCGAAATCGGCGGAACTGCCGAAGAAGACGCAGCAGAGTTTGCTAGAGACAATGTTACAAAACCGATTGTCGCCTTTATCGCCGGACAAACCGCGCCGCCCGGACGCAGAATGGGACACGCGGGCGCGATTATTTCAGGCGGAAAAGGAACTGCCGCCGAGAAAATGAAGGCGTTGACCGAAGCGGGAATCCGCGTCGTAGAGTCACCCGCCGAGATTGGTAGAGCAGTGCAGGAAAGTCTTTAATTTCAGAAAGCAGAGAAATCAGATGACGAAAGAAAAATCTCGGAACTTGTTGCTTATATTTGTTGGATTATTACCAATCTGGAGCGGGCTGCGGTATTTTATTGAAGGTCAAGCATATCACAGTAGCAGTTTGAGGAATTATGCTGTTGTCGGACAAATTATTTTCGGCTTGGCAATTAGTTGCTACGGAATTTGGCGTAATAAAAATTTGTCCAGGCAAGCCGAATGAAGTTTTCGCACGATTTCCTCGTTCAGAAAAATGATATTGACGAACAAGGTCACGTCAACAATGTCGCGTATGTGAAATGGATTCAGGATGTCGCCGTCGCACACTGGCGGCATTTTGCAAGCGAAGAACAGCAGGCGAAATTTAATTGGTTTGTTTTGCGCCACGAAATTGATTACAAAAAACAAGCATTTGCCGGCGAAGAAATCACGATGAAAACCTGGGTCGGCGAGCCGACGCGCATCAGTTGGGAAAGATTTACCGAAATCAAACGCGGCGAAGATTTACTCGTCAAGGCGCGAAGCGTTTGGTGTCTGATTGACCGCGAAACTTTGAAACCGACGCGCATCACATCGGAACTAAAAGAATTATTTCAAATGAAGTAATTCATAAAATTTATAAAAAGGAAAAAATAATAAACTAATGAGCAATTTAACGTTTGGAATTATCAAGCCGGACGCCGTTAAAAACGGGAAAGCCGGAGCAATTATACAGAAAATCGTCGAAGCGGGTTTCAAGATTCGCGGGATGAAATTGATTCATCAATCGCTGGCGCAAGCCGAAGGTTTTTACGCCGTTCACGCGGAGCGCCCGTTTTTCGGCGAGTTGACGGAATTTATGTCGAGCGGCGCGTGCGTCGTTCTGGCGCTGGAAAAAGAAAACGCCGTTAAAGCGTGGCGCGACCTTATGGGCGCGACGAATCCGGCGGAAGCGGCGGAAGGAACTTTGCGGAAGGAATTTGCGACTTCAATCGGCGAAAACGCGGTTCACGGTTCGGATTCGGAAGAAAACGCGGCGATTGAAATCGGTTATTTCTTCAGCAAACTTGAATTAGTTTAAGCGTCGGAGTATAAAAGTTGCGGGAAGTTGCGGAGTAGCAGATAGTTTTCAGCAAGTTACAGACAGTTGCAGTAGTTAATAAAAACTTTGAAAATTTTCGCAACTCTGAAAACTTGCTGCAACTTGCTGCAACTCTGAAACTATTTGAAACTTTCTGTAAAATTTTAAGAAAGAGGATAAAAACAAATGAAACAATGCCCGACTTGTCAGAAAACTTTCGCCGATTCGATGCGTTTTTGCCAGATTGACGGCACGCCTTTGGACGAGGAAACGGTTCAATCCGACGACCCTTATAAAACGACGGTCGGAGGCGCGCCGCCGCGTTTTGAAGACGACGAAGACCTTTTACAGCTTTCCGACAAGCGCGATTCGATGAATACGCTGATTTCGCCGGGCAGCGAAAATCCCGAATTTAATCAAAACAGAGACGACGTTAAAAATGACGCTTCGCCGTTCGACTCTCCGACATCGCCGGTTTCTTCGCCTTTCGATTTAGGTTATCAGCCGCCGAATTTCGGCGAGCCGATGCCGACAAAACAACCGGAATCGCCTTTCGGCAATAATCAATCGTCGTTTAACCAAAGCCCGTTCGAGCAAAATCAAGACCCGTTCGGGCAGCAAATCGAGCAGCAATGGTCGCCGCCCGTGCCTCAGTCCGATTGGCAAAGTCAAAACGTCGGACAAAACGCTTCTATTCAGCCGCAGGGACAGGATAAAACTTTGGCGATTGTCTCACTGGTCTGCGGTATTTTAAGTTTGACCTGCTGCGGTCCGATTACCGGAATCGCCGCTTTGATAACAGGTTTTATAGCGAAAAATAATGTTGATGCCAATCCGCAGCAGTATGAGGGACGCGGTATGGCGACAGCCGGAATGATTATGGGCGGAATCAGTTTGGTTGTAACCGTGCTTTATTTTATCTTTATCGGTTTTTAGTCCTGAACTCGGCGAACAGTTTAATCTTTTTAGCCCGCTCCGGTTAGATAGAAGCGGGCATTTTAAGTTATAATTTATAAAGATTTTTCTAACTTATGAGGAAAAAATGTCACTTTTAACTGATGTCTTTCAATCGGCGAAAGCCGTCATTCTGGGAATGAAAACGACAATCTCGCAGCTTCCCAAAGAAAGCTGGACGGTGCAGTATCCTGACGAGCCGATTACGGTTCAGCCGCGTTATCGCGGAATGCACCTGCTGCACGTCGATGAAAACGGTAAGGAAAAATGCGTGGCGTGTTACCTGTGCGCGGCGGCTTGCCCGTCCGACTGCATTTATATCGAAGCGCAGGACGACCCCAGACCTTATGAAGAACGCATCGGGCGCGACGAGCGTTACGCCAAAGTTTATAACATCGATTACAACCGCTGTATTTTCTGCGGTTTCTGCGTCGAAGCCTGTCCGAAAGACGCGATTACGCACGGCTACAACTTCGAGCTTTCCGTTTACAATCGTTACGATTTGCTGAAAACAAAAGACGATTTGCTGATTACAAAGCAGAAACAATCGAAGAATTACCGCGTGGCGTTGTCGGGCGAAGATGTCGATTCGGAATATAAAGAAGTTTAGAGTTGCGGGAAGTTACAGATAGTTTGCAGAAAGTTGCAGGAAGTTAAAAAAATTTAAATATACAAAAGCCGTCTTAAACTCTGAAAACTATCTGCAACTTCCTGCAACTCTGCCAACTTTCTACAGCTTTCTGTAAACTTTAAAGATGAAATGCAAAACATTCAAAATTCATCTG
>JALZOE010000574.1 GCA_030857325.1 Acidobacteriota bacterium | reverse complement strand
GCCCGAAGATGTCGGTCTGAATATGCCCGGTCAAACTTTGAATTTCGACGAAATCGCCGCGCCCGCCGGTCTCGCCGCGCTCGGATTTAATTAAGTTTCTGGTTTCTGGTTTCTGGTTTCTGGTTTTTGGCTTTAAACTTTCGGCTTTCATAGTTAAATTTGCAATTAAAATTTGCAAATTGATTTTTAGAAACCAGAAACTTGAAACCAGAAACCTTTTCCCCCCGTATAAACTTTGCATCTATGATAAGACAAGCATTTGCACTCGAAAATATCCGAACTTTAACCGACGGCGAACTGATTGAAAAAGCAATCGGCGGGCGAGAGGACGGTTTTGAAGAACTCGTGCGCCGCTATCAGCGACCGATAACGGCGTATGTTTACCGGATGCTGAACAATTACGACGCTTCGCTCGACGTTACGCAGGAAGTTTTTATAAAGGTTTACAATTCGCTTAATCGTTACAGCTCGGATTATAAATTTTCGACCTGGCTTTACCGAATCGCGCACAACGCGGCGATTGATTATATGCGGAAAAACTCGGTCAGCCAGCAGAGTATCGAAGCGGAAAACGCCGACGGCAGTTATCAACTCCAGATTGAAAGCCCGAATCCGTCGCCGGAACAGGAACGCGAGCGCAGCGAATGGCGTCGGGAAATTGAATCGGTCGTTAAATGTCTGCCGACGGTTTACCGCGAATTGATTCTGCTCCGCCACGCTCAGGATTTGAGCTACGACGAGATTGCCGAAATTACCAATCTGCCGCTCGGAACGGTAAAAAATCGCCTTTTTAGAGCGCGCGAAATGATGCGCGAAATTTTTTCCGACAGAGGTTTTAAGGGAATTTAGGAGTAAAGATTATGGATTATACGTCGCCGCTGCCGATGTCTTTGCAAACGCCCGACCAGAAAAAGATGGGATTATTTCTACATTTGTCGCAGCTTTTAAATTTTATTCTTCCGCCTGCCGGACTTGTTGTGCCAATTGTGCTCTGGCAAGTAAAAAAAGATAAAATGCCGGCGCTCGACGCTCACGGCAAAATGGTAACAAATTGGATTATCTCCAGCGTTATCTACTGGGCAATAAGTTTTGTCTTAATGTTTGTTTTAGTCGGGTTTGCAGGTTTTATCATTCTCGGCATTGTAGGAATCGTTTTTCCGATTATCGGCGCGATTAAAGCAAATAACGGGGAATTTTGGGAATATCCTTTGACGATTAAGTTTTTGAAGTAAATGAATTTACCGAATCCGAACATCAAAAACGAATGCCCGCGCCACGAACTTGCCGCTTATATCGACGGCGAGCTTTCCGCGCGTGAAGAACTCGATTTGGAGACGCATCTGGTGGAATGCAAACTCTGCGCTTCGGAACTTAACGAACAAAAAAGATTATTTTTCACGCTCGATTTCGCGCTCGAAGGTGAAAGGGAATTTAAGCTGCCGGAAAACTTTACAAAAGTCGTCGTCGCCAATGCCGAAAGCAAAGTGAGCGGTCTGCGCTGTCCGAAAGAAAGATTCAGAGCGGTTTTTGTTATTGCGGCTTTGTTTTTATTGTTTATTTCAGGACTCGGCGGAGAAACGCGAACAGTTTTGGATGCGTTTCTTAAATTCGGCGAACAAATTTTTGCCGTCGGAAATTTCGTCCTGCATTTGATTTACGACGTTTCCGTTGCCGCTTCAATCGTTTTACGTTCGGTTTGTTCGCAGTTTGTTTATAACTCGGCTTTTTCAATCGTGTTTTTTGTCGTCTTCTTTTTCGTTTCTCTTTTCGTTCTCTCGCGTCTCATCATTCGTAACAATCAAGCATAAATTTTCGGGTTAAATTCGGTAAACAGTGATTTATACCAGCGCCAGAACAACTATTTTCATCGACTGTAATTTTCCGCTTCGGACGTGTATCGGCGGATTTATTTTTGTTCTGGTAAGCTGTCTGACGATTTTTTCGCAGACGAGCATCGCCGTGCAGCCGGACGAAAAAACGATAATTGTCGAAGACGCTCCCGAAATGGAAGTATTCTCGTTCGGCAAAACGGTTGTCGTTAAAAAGGAAGCCAAAGGCGTTTTTTCATTCGGCGGCGACGTGATAATCGAAGGCAGAGTTTCGGGCGATGTCGGGACAATCGGCGGCACAATTATTCAAAAGGAAAACGCGTTTATC
>JALZOE010000573.1 GCA_030857325.1 Acidobacteriota bacterium | reverse complement strand
ATCGCCGTCGATATGCCGAACACGACCGGAATCGCGAGCGATGATTGGCGAAAATTCCGCACGACCGTGCGTTCAATCGAGCAGAAAACAGGTTACAACTTTCTTTCAAATTTACCGCAGGATTTGCAGAACGCGCTCGAAACAAAAACGGAAAATTAAATAAAAGGTGAATTGCAAATCGCAAATCGTAAATAGTTTTTCTTTCTATCGACGATTTATGATTCACTAATTTTATGGCAGAACATATTTTAACGCGTAAATTAACTTTAGACTTACCGCGTGAAAAAGTTTTCGAGTTTTTCGCCGACGCCGGAAATCTCGAACGCATCACGCCGCCGGAGCTGAATTTTCACATTATCACGCCTCAACCGATTAAAGTCGGCAAAGGCGCGCTGATTGATTATCAGTTAAAACTGCGCGGTTTACCTTTGACGTGGAAAACGGAAATTTCCGAGTGGAATCCACCCGTTTCGTTTATCGACCGAGCCTTGAAAAGTCCGTATAAACAATGGATTCATCGCCACGTTTTTACCGAAAACGCGAACGGCGCGACTGATATTGAAGACATCGTGCGCTATCGTCTGCCGTTTGAGCCGTTCGGCGATTTGGCGCATTGGTTCGTGCGGCGCGAACTCGATTATATTTTCGATTACCGGCAAAAAGTCGTTGCGGAGATTTTGCAGATGAAGCGATAAACAAGAATATTTATCTACAGATGAACACGGATAAAGAAAATGGATTAGGTGATAGGTTTCAGGTGTTGGAGCAAATCAAACTAACACCTGAAACCTATCTCCTATCACCTGATTTCATCCGTGTTCATCCGTGTTCATCTAGTGGACAATTATTCTTAAAATTCAATCCAGTCGGTCGGTTCGCGGTGATATGAAATCGTAATCTGCGTCTCGCACCGGAAAAGCATCGGGCGCATTTGCAGAGAAGTTTGCGCTGTCAGGCGAGCAAGATGCGGTTCGTTGGCGCGCTGTGAAAGATGAGCTAAAACGACGTGCCGCGCCGCGCCGTCAAATTCGCCCGTCAGCCAATCGGACAAGTCTTCGTTCGATAAATGCCCGGTGCGCGACATAATTCGCTGTTTTAATTCCCAACTGTAAACCGGACAGGTTTTCAGCATATCGAGGCTGTGGTTCGACTCGATAACGATGGCGTCGCAACCGCGCAGTTTTTCGTTGACGAGCGTCGTAAAACAGCCCAAATCCATTACGGTTGCGATGCGGATTCCTTTGTATTTGGCGACGAAGCCGAAATTGTCCGCCGCGTCGTGCGGCACGCAGAACGGCTCGAAATCAATATCGCCGATACGGAAATCGCGGCTCGATTCGATGGCGACGACGCGGTTTTTTATGGCATCGGCGCGGTTTTTCGCTTCATTATCCTGGCGGCTCGTGTCGCGCAGGTAAGCATTGCGCGTTTCGCCGGATATGAAAACCGGACAATTTACGGTTTTTAATAAAACGCGCAAGCCGCCCGCGTGGTCGCTGTGTTCGTGCGTGATTAAAATCGCGTCCAGACAATTATAATCGACGCCGACGAGCGCCAGCCGCCGCAAAGTTTCTTTGGCGCTCAAACCGGCGTCAACCAGAATTTTTGTTTTTTCGGTGCAGATTAAAATGGAATTACCCGTCGAACCGCTGCCGAGAACCGTAAATTTCATTTTTTTTTGTCGGAGCGCGGACATCCTGTCCGCACTGAACGCGAAAGCGTTCGCAAAGTTTAGATAAAAATCATTGTCGAATTTTATCGAGCGTTTTTAGATTGCTCGCGCAATCTTTGCGGGCAGGATGCCCGCGCTCCCGGTTTGCTCTCAATATTATTTATCCTCAATTTTCGGGCGCAGCGCTTTTCCGACGACGCGCGTTACCAGCGCATTCGGCGCGAGTGTTCCGAAAACCGAGCCGACGTAGTTTTTCCAACCCGAAACGACAGTCGATTTGCCGCGATTGACGCCGCGCAAAGCCGCTGCGACAACCGCTTCCGGCGTCTGCATTCCCTTCATCGCAATAGCTTCGGCATTGGCGGCGTTGAAAAAATTCGTGTCGGTCGGACCCGGACAAAGCGCCGTAATCTGGATATTGAAGGGTCGATTTTCTTCGGCAAGCGCTTCGCTGAATGAAGTAACAAAGGCTTTTGTCGCCGCGTAA
>JALZOE010000152.1 GCA_030857325.1 Acidobacteriota bacterium | reverse complement strand
TTTCGCCAGAAGTTTCAATTGTTCGTCCGGCGCGAGCGGTTTGATATGCTCCTGGTAAATCGTTTCGATATTTGTCTGCATTTCGGTTTCTCCTTTTGAAAATATTTTACCATTTATTCAAATCTGCTCCATTCGGCTTCGTAATATCTGACAAGCGCCTGATTGTCGAGACGATTGATTTCGAGTTCTTCGTCGGGACGCGAAATATCAGCCGGAAAATCGAAAAGGGAAGAGAAAGATTGATTGTTTAAGAATTTTAATTCGATGTTTTCCGGCAATTTTGCGGGCGCGTCGAACGGCTGTAGCTTTGCCAGCGCGTAGCCCCAGACGCCGAACGACGGGACGGTTGTTTGAAACGGTTTGACTGTAAAGCCGACCGATTCGAGCGTTTTTATAATGCACCAGTAAGATTGACGAGCTATCAGCGGCGATGTCGTTTGAATGACAACCGCCGAATCGGGTTTTAGTTTTGATTTTAATAAATTGTAAAAACGGGTCGTGTAGAGTTTTCCCAAAGCAAAATTGTTCGGGTCGGGAAAATCGACGATTGCTACGTCAAACGATTCAGTCGGCGTGTTGTCGAGCCAAACGAAAGCGTCGGCATTCGTAACCGAAACGCGCGCGTCGGAAAGAGCATTTCTATTTAATTCCGCCAGCGCCGGGAAATTTTTTGAAAGTCCGGTCATTTCCGGGTCGAGGTCAACTAAAGTTACCGCTTTGACCGCCGGATATTTCAAAATCTCGCGCAAAGCCAAGCCGTCGCCGCCGCCTAAAACAAGAACGCGTTCGGCATTTGCGCCGAACGCGGCAAACGCCGGGTGAACGAGCGCTTCGTGATAACGGTATTCGTCAAACGAATTGAATTGCAGATTGCCGTTCAGAAAAAGCGAATAGCCGGTTTTGCCTTTTGTAACAATAATTCGTTGATACGGCGAGCTTTTCGCGTAAATTATATTGTCGGTAAAAAGCGCGTCTTCGGCTAAGGTCGTCAGCGCGTCGGCTTTGACGAAAGCGACGACAAGCAGAACGACGATGACGAAGCCTTTAACGCGCAGAATCGTCACGTTTTTCTTTATCAGCGGCAGCAGCAGCCACGTTCCCCAAATGCCGACCGCCGCGTTCAAAATTCCGAAAAGCAGCGAGGTTCGGACTAGACCCAAACGCGGTACGAGAAAAAGCGGAAAAAGCAGGGAAGCGGCGAGCGCGCCGATATAATCGAAAGCCAAAACGCGCGAAACCAAATCCTTAAAATCAAGCTCGTCCTTCAAAATCCGCATCAGCAGCGGAATTTCCAGACCGACCAGCGTTCCGATACCGAAAACTATTCCGTAAAGCACAATGCTGAAATAAGAAAGATTGGCAAAGGCGAAAAAAAGAAGCGGCGCGGAAAATCCGCCCAAAACGGCGACGGCAAACTCGATGTCGATAAATTTTTCGGCGACGTGTTTTTCGATAAATTCCGAAAGATACGAGCCGACGCCCATCGCGAACAAATAAATGCCGATAATCAGCGAAAACTGCATAACCGAATCGCCCAGAACGTAAGACGAAAGCGTTGCGGCAAGCAATTCGTAAATCAAACCGCAGGTAGCGATAATAAAAACGTTGAGAAAAAGTAAAGGTGTGCGGTTCATCTTAAAAAATGCATAACGGATAACGGATAATGGATAATTAATAAATCGTTTTTACATTTTCCATTATCCGTTTTCCATTTTCCATTAAATCAATCTCCCTGAATCGCCGCCGAAATAATCAGCGCCATACCAATAATCATCGAGCCGATAAGCACGGCGAGCGCGATGTTCTGGTCTTCTTCGATTTCCTTTTTGACCGAAAACGGCACGACGCGGACGATGATAAAAAACGCCGCCGCGAAAACTATCAAGCCGAGCAGAACGAAAATTATCGTCGCTATCAGCACCGGCAAAAGGTCGTCGAGCTTGACGACAAAACCGACCCAAAGTGTTTTAGATAAAAGATTTAGCATTATTTTCCTCCACGAAAACCGCCGTAAACAAACGGCATCCCAAAACGCGAATTGCGTCCGGCGCTCGCAAACTCCCAGCCGAACCACGACGAAGCCAGATAAAATAAAATAATACTCGCGCCGAAAGTTAAAAAGAGAATTTTCTTAATCATAAAATTTTATGAATGGTAAATGGTAAATAGAAGAAATTGTCTTTTATTTACCATTTACCGTTTACCATTAACAATTATTACCGAACATACTTTCGCTCCAGCGTCTCGATTCAAACATAATTTTGCGAATCAAAGCCCACAAAGGAAGAATCGACAGCAGAACGAAAGAGAGCCAGAAATTGACGCCGCGCGCGACGTTTTGCTCGACTTTGACCGAGACGGGCAGAGCGATTGACGGATTTTCCTTTGTTCCTTCGACGCGAAGCGTGTATTTTCCGGCGGGCAGAGAAGATAATGTTACGTCCGAACTTCGCCTGCCTTCCGACCAGCTTTCGCCGTCTTCAACGCCCGCGTAATATTCAATCGGAATATCGACCGATTCGACTTCGTTGTTCCGCTCGTTGATTAAATCAACTTCCAACTCGGCAAAAGAATTACTGACGGGCGCGGACGCCGTAATTTTTACGTTGCGATTGCCTTTGAGGTCAAACGGCTGCGAAAAAACCGTCTGTGCAATCGACGCGTTCGTCGTCGGCTGCAAAACGATTTCCTGCGATAAAACCGTGCTTGATAAGCCGCCGAGCGGAATCATAAAAAGCGCGACGACGCATAAAAGACCGAGCATTAAAAAACCGTATTTGATATAAAATCCGCCGGTAAACGGCTGATTCGGCGCGACGTTATAAGGCTTCGGCAGGTTCGGCGCGGCGAACGCTTTTTCGACTTCGGCGGCGGTCAAATATTTTCCGAGCGACCAGTTTATTTCGCTGCCGGAAATTTCCCGCGACAGCATCAGCGGCGGCGCGACGTAATCGACCGCCCGCACCGTTTCGCCGACTTCGACGCGCCAGTAAAATTCGCCTTTGACATATTCGACGCGCGCCTGAGCGTCCTGAAAAATCTTGTAAGTTTCGCCTTTGTAACGAACGGTGTTCGAGCTGTCCGTAACATTTGCAGTGTCGTTGCCCGATTCCACTTCGGCGATATTAACCGGCTCGACAAAGTTCCAGTGATTGTCCGAGTGAACGAGCCAGCGAAAGCCAATTTGCGGATTATAAAGCAGGTATTCGTGCCAGAAATAAGTTTCGCCTTCAATGGTCACACTTCTGACAACCGCGCCGATTATTTTATATTTTACGCCGTCCGCCAAAGCGCCTTCAGCGCCGATTGGCAAAACGAAAGCGTCTGCGGGCGACTGTTCCAAAGCGCGCAGAAATTTTAGATTTCCCTGATTTACGTCCAAAAGCGAACTGCAGAACGGGCAGGTTACACGCTCGGTTTTGTCGGGCGCGGCGAGTTCGAGACTTCCGCCGCAGTTCGGACAGCCGAGCGCGGCGGCAGAAACTTTTCGCGCCCGTCGTTCGGCGGGTTTGGCGGCGGCTAAACCTAAATCGCCGAGCGTAACTTCCTGACCGAGATAGACGAGCGGCGGATTCGAGCCGTAATCGATTGTCGCAAAAGCATTGTTCGCGCCGGACAAATCGGCGTAACGGCTTTGTTCGTTCGGAACTAATTTGTAGGGAATTTCGCCGTCGGCGGCAATCGCGGCTGCCGTGCCTTTTTCCGCGACGACGAAGGAAGTTTTATCGGAAATGTTTGAAACGGTTTGACCGGGCGCGAGCGTTTCAAAAGCGGGAAGCGAAACATTTTTCGGTAAAGGTTTATGAAAAGTCAGATAAAATTTGCCCTGCGCTTCGGCAAGCCAGCCCGTCCAGCCGTTGGCAAACGTTGCATACCATTCGTCCCAAAATCCGCCGAGTTCGTGTTTTAATTGAGCGCGTCCGGTCAGTTCAAAACGATTCGCGCGAAACTCGCCCATCAAACCGATTCGCAAAGGAGATTCGGATTCGGCAATATCCGCCACTTTTCCCAAATCTTCGACGCTTTTGTCGGTTCGCGCCACTGCCGAACGGCAAAAAGGACACACCAAAACAATCGTCGAACCCGATTTAAACTCAAGCGGCGCGGCGCACGACGGGCAATTTGCCTGCAAAACGCTCAAACTGCACCTCCGGCAATTTTAGATTTTGGATTTTGGATTTTGGATTTTGGGTTTGAAGCAATTGTATTTACGCCGCGTTCGATTTTTTTAACATTTACGATTTCCGCGCCGAGCATTTCCCTTAAATTTTCTTCCCAATTCCACGCGGCGCGCTCGCGGCAGCAGTAAAGATTGAAAGTCGCCGTTTCGTATTCGGGATATGTATGACAGGCGATGTGCGATTCGGTCAAAGCGATTAAACCCGTAACGCCGCCCGCGCCGGGAAATTTGTGCCAGATGCCTTCGCCGACGGTTTTCAAATTCAAATTGTCGATAAGACGCGAAAAAACCGCGCGCAAAACTTCCGCGTCGCGCAGATTGCCTGCATCACAGCCTTCGGCTTCAATTAACCATTCGATTCCGACAATCATTTTTAAGCTGAAAATCTTTACGATTTAATTTGAAAAAAGTTTTGAACTTCGCCGAATGCAACTGCGTTATAATCGAAAGTCAGGGAAGTTATGTCGAGAAAAACTATAACCAAAAATTGCCTCGTTGTCATATCTTTAGCGGTTTTTTGTCTGAATTTCGCGGCTTGCTCGCCCGTTTCTTCGAGCCGCGGGGAAAACGGCGGCGATAATAAAAACGATAACAATAATAAAAACGCTTCAGCCGGTTACGAAAAGCCGAAAGCGGTCGGGAAAATCACGTCCGGCGAGATAACCGAAAGCAGCGGAATCGCCGCTTCGCGATGTAACGAAAATGTTTTCTGGACACACAACGATTCGGGCGACGGCGCATTTTTGTTTGCGATAAACGCGAAAGGCGAAAAGCTCGGAACGTGGAAAGTCGCAAATGCTAAAAACAAAGATTGGGAAGACATCGCCGCTTTCAAAAACGACAAAGGCGAATGTTTTTTATACGTCGGCGACATCGGCAACAACGAAAGATTGAAAAGCGAGATGACGATTTATCGAGTCAGAGAGCCGAAGGTTTCAGACGCGAATAAATCTTCGAGCAAAAAAAATCCGGTTGAAACCGAAAACGCCGCGGCGATAAAATTCGATTACCCGGATATGCGCCGCGACGCCGAAACGCTCCTTGTTCACCCGCAAACCGGCGACATCTACGTTTTATCGAAAAGTTTCAGCCAACCGTCCGGCGTTTACAAACTGGCGGCAAACTACGATTTAAATAAAACCAACACGCTCGAAAAAATTGCCGATTTCGCCGTTCCGGCAATCCCGAACGGATTTTTGACCGGCGGCGACATTTCGCCCGACGGCAGGCGCGTCGTTCTCTGCGATTATTTCAACGGCTACGAAATCACGCTGCCGAAAGAAGCGAAGGATTTTGACGAAATTTGGAAACAAAAACCGTCGATAATCGATTTGGGCGCGCGCGCGCAGGGCGAAGCGATTGGCTATTCCACGGACGGCAAATCCGTTTTCGCAACCAGCGAAAAGCGAAACCAACCGCTTATCGAAGCGAGGAAAAAGTGATAAGTAAAGGCAGAAGTTTTTAGTTATTACTTGTCAATACCTTCCTTGAGTTTCGAGATGTCCAGCATTTTTGAAAAATCGTCAAAGTGAAACATCGTCTCGTCTTTGCAGTAATCGCAGAAGAAAGTTACGTCTTCACCGAGATACATATCCTTCAAATGATACGCGATAAAACAACCGTAGCAGCGCTGGACGCGCGTGCCGAATTCCTGTAAAACTTTTTGCGGTTCGTCGGTTTCCATCAATTTAATATTTCCGGTTCTTTAAAATCAATTTGTAATATAAAACCGATAGTAATTAAGTTCAACAATAGCTTTATTATTCATTTGTAAAAATTTGTTTAAACATTTAAAGTTTATGTGGAGCTTATCTGATTTATCAGGCATCTGAACTTAACACTGATATTACGCAATAGCTGTAAAGCATTACAAGAATTGAGTTGAAGTTGGAATCTGTTGGCGAAATAGATTTTGTTTGTAGGCATAAATTGTTTGACTTTTTTCTTCTGCTTTACTTTGAACCAAACAAAAGGCATACAATCCGAGATGCAGATGCGCCTTTTGTGCCTGCACCGAATTCGCCCGACATTTCCCCCACCCGAACTCTTGTTTTAACAATCTAAAGACCTCTTCGATTTGTTGCCGGATTGGATAAATTCGTTTCACTTCGCCAGAAGTCAACTCTAAATTATTGGTCAACAAATATCTTTCGCCGTCTTTGACAATCAATATCGGGTGTCCGATTCTCTTCAAGCTGCCCGTTTTTCGACCGTAATGATGGCGAAATGTTTTATCAATTCTCACTCCTTCAAATAGCCGGTTCTTCTTAACTCTGGTGCAGTATTGCCAACCAAATCGGTTGAGCAGATTCAGCAAACTCTCGCCCGAATACCAAGCGTCAAATAAGACATGCCTTGGAGTTACGCCTCGCCGATGGGCTTCCCAAAGCATTTCTTCGGCGAGTTTTAACTTTGATTTTCCGCCTTTCTGCCAAATCCTC
>JALZOE010000151.1 GCA_030857325.1 Acidobacteriota bacterium | reverse complement strand
GTGTGATTGGACGGAAGCGGAAAAAGCGAAAATCTCGCAAATGCAGCAGTTTCTAAACTTACGGGAAACATTGTTTTTTACAAAAAAATCTTAATCCCGAAAAAACGATGCTCTTTATTCATCTTTGACTTGAAGAAAATTTAATGAAAATTCTTTTTGCTAAATTCGACATTTTCGTTGTAACGGTTGCCGTTATAATTGTTGTTTCGGTTTTTAACAGCGACGCTTTTCCCCAGAACGACAAGAAAAACAATTCAAAAGGAACTTTGTCCGGTAAAATTTCCGATAATTTAGATTCGTATACTTTCCGAATTTTTACGCTCGTCAACGCGGAAAGAATCAAAAGCGGTTTAACCGAATTATTATGGAACGGCGATGTGGCGAAAATCGCGCTCGAATACTCGAAACAAATGGCGAAAGAGAATTTTTTCGGGCATTTCGATTCAAACGGACGAGGCGTTTTGGAGCGGGCAAAGTCGGCGAAATTAAAAAATTGGGGCAAAATCGGCGAGAATCTTTTTTCGATTGAGCAAACCGAAAAATTCGACGGTTTCGCCGTTAAAAACTGGATGAAATCGCCGACGCACCGGCAAAATATTCTCGACCCGGAATGGACGGCGACCGGCATCGGCATCGCTGAATCAAAAGACGGAGAAATTTTTATTACGCAGGTTTTTATCAAACAATGAGAAAACGAAAAGCGAAAAATATTTTATTTTTGGAAAAAGGTCTGATGAACATTTTCCATTTTTTGTTTTCCGTTTTCCACTGAACGCATTTTTCGTTTTTAATTTTGTCTGTGGCAAAATATAATTTATGTCTTTGCTAAAGATTGTTAATTATCCGGCGCCGGTTTTGCTGCAAGTCGGAAAGCCGGTCGAAGATTTTAACGACGAGTTGAAAAAGTTTGTTGAAGATATGTTCGAGACGATGTATGCGGCAAAGGGCGTCGGGCTTGCTGCGCCGCAAGTTGATGAATCAAAAAGACTTTTCGTGATGGATTGTTCGGGCGGCGAAGACGCGTCGCAGAAACTTGCGATGATAAATCCTGAAATTCTGCACGTCGAAGGCGAGCAGATTGGCGACGAAGGCTGTCTGTCTTTTCCCGGAATTTATATGCCGGTAAAGAGAAATTTCCGCGCCGTCGTTCGCGCGCAGGACGTTTCGGGAAATTGGTTTGAATTAGACGGCGGAGAACTAACCGCTCGCTGCATTCTCCACGAAACCGACCACTGCGACGGCATAGTTTTTCTCGACCGAATGACCGTTTTGAAACGCGAGATGGCAAAGCGCAAAATTAAGAAACTGCAAAAAACAGGCGAATGGAATTGACTTATGCCGCCGAAAATCCGTGAATTGATTGCCGAACTCGAACGCAGCGGTTTTACAAATCGCGGCGGAAAGGGAAGTCATCGAAACTTTGAACATTCTTTAGGTTCAAAAATTGTTAGAATTTCAGGAAAAACCGGCGACGATGCAAAAATTTATCAGATAAAGCAAGTTCGAGAGGCTTTGAAAGAGGTAAAAAGCAAATGAGAAAAGAATCCGACCTTTATAAAAAAATCGTGTATTGGAGCGATGAAGACGATTGCTTTATCGGAATGTGTCCCGAATTGATGTATGGCGGCGTTCACGGCAAAGACGCGCTGAAGGTTTTTAAGGAGTTGAATCAAGCGGTTGAAGAAGTTATTGAAATCTATAAAGAAGACGGAACGCCGTTGCCCGAGCCAAAAGAAGTAGTTTTTGAAACGGTTTAAGATTCAACACTAATAAATGCCGGAGTTCCGAAAATAGGAAGATGAAAAAATCAAAACTCAAAAGAAAATTAAGAAAAAAGCATCATCTAGGCGAGTTTCAAGAATTCGGGTTTAAAATTTCTACAAAATTGAAAATAAATGCAAGCGAGTTGGAGTTCGATAAGTTTTGCGATGATTTTATTGGTATGATTGAAGAAAATAACTTGGCGTTCGGCGGTGGCGGCGGAGTTAATGTTTGGGAGGGTTTTGTTTGTTCTTGGAATAAGTTTGCTTCGCCTTCATACGAAGACAGAGAAAAAGTCAAAATGTGGCTGGAAAATCGTAAAGAAGTAGTTAATTGCGAAGTCGGAGAATTTATAGATGCTTGGAACAATCCAAAATGGAGTAATTAAAATTTGAATTTCAGAAATATTATGCAGACACAAAAAAGTTTAGACGAATTTAAAAACGAACCGTTCACCGATTTCACAAAAGCGGAAAACGCCGACCAGATGAAGGCGGCGATTGAACAGGTCAGAGGCGAGCTTGGGCGCGAATATCCGGTTATTATCGACGGCGAAAAGATAACGCTTGAGAAAAAATTCGAGAGCATCAATCCGGCGGAGAAATCGCAGGTTGTCGGCTTGTTTTCGGATGCCGACGCCGACGCGGAAAATCTTGTCAAAAAGGCGATTGACGCGGCGACCGAAGCGTTTAAGAGTTGGCGAAATGTTTCGGCTGAAGAGCGCGCCGAATATCTTTTTAAGGCGGCGAGAATTATCCGCGATAGAAAACATTATTTTTCGGCGTGGATGATTTTCGAGACGGGCAAAACCTGGGCGGAAGCCGACGGCGACACGGCGGAAGCGATTGATTTTCTTGAGTTTTACGGGCGCGAGATGCTACGCTGGGCAGGCGACCAGCCGGTTACAAAACTCGAAGGTGAAGATAACAAGTTGGAGTATGTTCCGCTCGGCGTCGGCGCGATTATTCCGCCTTGGAATTTTCCGCTGGCGATTATGGCGGGAATGACGATGGCGGCGGTTGTTTGCGGAAACACGGCAGTTTTGAAACCTTCGCCGGACGCGCCGACGGTCGCTTATAAATTTATCGAGGTTCTTGAAGAAATCGGGTTGCCGAAAGGCGTCGTCAACTTTCTGGCGGGAAGCGGCGCTGCGGTCGGCGAGCATTTGGTTCAAAGTCCGAAAACCAGATTCGTTTCTTTTACGGGTTCAAAAGCGGTCGGTTTGCATATTTACGAAGAAGCGTCGAAAACGCGCGAAGGACAGAATTGGATGAAGCGCGTCGTCGCGGAAATGGGCGGCAAAGACGCGATTATTGTTGACGAGGACGCGAATTTGGATGAAGCAGCAATTGGAACTGTGCAAGCGGCGTTCGGTTTTCAAGGTCAGAAATGTTCGGCGTGTTCGCGTCTGATTGTGAACGAAAAAGTTCACGACGAACTGATGGAAAAAATCGTCGAACACACGAAACGATTGAAAATCGGCTTGCCGACAGAAGCCGATACGAATATGACCGCCGTCATCAATCAAAAATCTTTTGACAACGCGACTAAAATGATAAAAAAGGGAATCGAAGAAGGCGGAAAATTGGTTATCGGCGGAAACGGCGACGACTCGAACGGTTTTTATATCGAGCCGACAATTATCGACGACGTTCAAGCGGGTGCAACGATTGAACAGCAGGAAATTTTCGCGCCTGTTCTGGCGGTTATCAAAGCCAGAGATTTCGACCACGCGCTCGAAATTGCCAACGACACGCAATACGGTTTGACCGGCGCGGTTTATTCGGAAAACGAGGAAAAGCTGGAGAAAGCCAGACGCGAATTTCACGTCGGTAATCTTTATCTGAACCGCAAATGCACGGGCGCGCTCGTCGGCGTTCACCCGTTTGGCGGTTTTAATATGTCCGGCACGGACTCGAAAGCGGGCGGGCGCGAATATCTTTTGCAGTTTATGCAGGGCAAATCAATCGCGCAGAAAATAAAAGCCAACAAACGAGACGACAGCCAGGAAGTTTCGAGCGCGGGCGATACGACGGCGAAGGCTTTTTAATAAAGGGAAAATGAATTCGGAAGACTGACAAATAGTAGTTTAGAAATGAAAATCGTTTTTATGGGAACGCCGCTCGCGGCTGTTCCCAGCCTTGAACAACTCTTGAGCGACGGACACGAAGTCGTCGCCGTCTGGACGCAGCCCGACAGACCGGCAGGACGCGGCAATCGTTTGAAAATGCCGCCGGTCAAAGAGTTTGCGCTTGAAAACGATTTGCACATTTTTCAACCGTCGAAAATTAAAACGGCTGAATCTCTTGAGCTTTTTAAATCTCACGACGCCGACATTGCCGTTGTCGTCGCATACGGGAGAATTTTGCCGGAAAGTTTTTTGCAGTCTTTTCCATTGGGCGCAATCAACGTTCACTTTTCGCTTTTGCCCAAATATCGCGGCGCCGCGCCGGTTAATTGGGCAATTGTCAACGGCGAAAGCGTAACCGGAATTACTACGATGAAAATGGATGCCGGACTCGACACCGGCGACATTTTGCTGCAAAGCGAAACGGAAATCGACAGAGAAGAAAACGCGATTGATTTGATGGCGCGCTTGTCGTTTGAAGGCGCGAATCTTTTAAGCGAGACTTTGAGTAATTTCGAGAAAATTAAACCGCTAAAACAAAATGACTGCGAGGCGAGCTACGCGCCCGTGATGGTTAAAGAGGAAGGCAGAATAAATTGGGAATCGAGAGCGGCGACGATAAAAAATCACGTTCGCGGGTTTCAACCGTTTCCGACTTCGTTCACAACTTACAAGGGGAAAAAATTAACCGTCTGGAAGGCGCAGGAAGTTCAAAGTTCAAAGTTCAAAGTTCAAAGTTTGGAATTTGGAGAAATTTTAGAGGCGAAAGGCGACGAATTTGATGTGGCTTGCGGAAACGAAACGGCGTTGCGGCTTCTTGAAATTCAAATCGAAGGCAAAAAAAGAATGACCGCGCGCGATTTCCTTAACGGCGTCAAAATTCAAACCGGAGAAAGACTTGTCTAAACAAACAATTCGAAATCCGAAATCCAAAATTCAAAATTTAAATGTTTCGCCCGCCCGATTCGCCGCTTTTGAAATTCTTCTTAAAATCGAACGGGAAAAATCGTTTTCATCGGCGCTTTTGCCCGTCTATGAAGAAAAACTTTCGCCGCCGGACAAAGGCCTTTGTCATCAAATCACGCTCGGAGTTCTGCGCCGCCAAATTTATCTCGACCACATCGTTCAGTCGTTCAGCAAAACGAAAATCGCAAAATTCGATTTGGAAATTCTAATTTCACTGCGTATCGGACTTTTTCAGCTTTTGTTTCTCGATAAAATTCCTGATTTTTCGGCGATTAACGAATCGGTAAATCTGGTTCACCTGGCGAAAAAACGTTCGGCTACCGGCTTAGTCAATGCCGTTTTGAGACGCGCGACCCGCGAAAAGGATTTCAAATTTAATTATGAGGATGAAATCGAGCGTGTTTCAATTGAAACTTCGCACCCGCGCTGGTTTGTTGAGTATTGGACGAAATCGTTCGGTTTTGAAGAGACGGAAAAGTTGGCGCGGTCAAATAACGAAACGCCGCCGCTTTCCTTTCGGCTGACAAATAAAAGCGACGAGCGGACGATTGAAACTTTGCGAAAACTCGGTTTGGAAATTACCGAATCCGATGTTGCCGCATACGCTTTCCGCGTTGCGAAACCGAACGAAATGCTGTTTGTTTACGCCGCCGAAGGCAGAATTTATTTTCAGGAAGAATCTTCGCAGCTTGTCGGCGAGACGGTAAAACTGCTCGAAGATGAAAATTTTCTGGACGTGTGCGCCGCGCCGGGAAGCAAATTTACGCAAATTCCGGCGCAGTCGAAATTCAAAATTCAAAATTCAAAATCCATTAAAATAGCCGGAGATTTGCGCGAACACCGCTTGCGATTCTTACGCGAATCGGCGGTAAATCAAGGCTTGAGCAATCTGAATTTAATTGCTTATGACGCCGAAAAACAGTTACCGTTCGCTGCCGAGACATTCGACTGCATTTTGCTCGACGCGCCGTGTTCGGGAACGGGAACGATTCGTCATAACCCGGAAATTCGTTATTTTCTGAAGAAAAAAGATTTCGCCGAGCTGCAAGCCAAACAACTTGAAATCCTGCAGAACGCATCAAAGGTGCTGAAAAAAAACGGGCGCATCGTTTATTCGACCTGTTCGCTCGAACGGGAAGAAAACGAAGCGGTGATTGAAAAATTTTTAGAATCGAACTTTGAGTTTGAAAAGGCTTTGCCCGATTTGCCGACTAAATTTTTGACTGCCGAAAATTTCGCGCGCACGTCTCCGGCGAGAGATTCGACGGACGGTTTCTTTATCGCGGTTTTGAAGAAAAAATAAACTTTTGTTAATGTTTCGTTAGATTTTTTTTCGCCGCCAGCGGCAAAAAATGTTAGACTTTTCTTTTATTTTCCGCATTTACAAATCAAAAAAATGAGTTTTATACAAAAAAGCGCGTCGGCGTTTAGTAAATTGCTGGTTGTAATGGCGCTGGCGGCGACGTTCGCGCTCGGCTTAATCGGCGTTGTCGTCGCGTCGTTGCAAGGCGATGAAATAAAAGTCCCTGAAATCGTCGGCAAAGATTTAAAAATCAGCGAAGCCGAACTCGGCGCGCTCGGCTTGAAAGTAAAAAGCCGCGCCAACCGCTTCAGCAACGAAAAGCCGAATACGATTCTGGAACAGCTTCCGAAAGCCGGCGACACGGTGAAAACCGGGCAGATGATTCTGGTCGTAACCAGCAAAACAAACCCGGAAGGCGAAGAAGCGCCGGCGACGATTAAAAAATCGACCGAGCAGGATGACAC
>JALZOE010000150.1 GCA_030857325.1 Acidobacteriota bacterium | reverse complement strand
ACGAAAGAAAATCTCGGCGGGCGCGAAAAGTTTTTGAGCCGCGAACTTATAGAGAATCTTTCTAAAAAAGACGAAAGCGCGGTTGATTACTTTACGGCAACCGACGATTACCCGAAGGCTTTTCGCGTCGGCGATTGCGAAGTCATCGAGCCTGAAAAACGGGTAAATTTCGGAGTTTTGTTTTTCTGGAAAACCGACACCAGAAGCGAACAGCGGGAAATACGCGTCGAAGCCGTTCGGGAAAACGGCAAATGGTCGGTTAATCGAGTCGGAAATTAAACAGTTTATGACAATTCGTTCTAATATCGAGAAAACTTTAGATAACGCCGAAGCATTAAACGGCGAGCTAAATTCTTTTTTAACCGTTGAGCGTGAATACGCCTTGAACAGAGCCGACGAAGTTGAAAATTCGGCGGGCGAAAATCAGGCTTTACGCGGCGCGGCAATTGCGGTTAAAGACAATATCTGCACCAGCTTCGCGCGAACTTCGTGCGGTTCGCGGATTCTGGGAAATTACAAGCCGCAGTATAACGCGACGGCGGTCGAAAAATTATTAAATGCAGGCGCGGTCATCGTCGGCAAGACGAATATGGACGAATTTGCAATGGGTTCGTCAAATGAAAATTCGGCGTTCGGCGCGGTGAAAAATCCGTGGGATACATCGAGAGTTCCCGGCGGAAGTTCGGGCGGTTCGGCGGTTGCGGTCGCCTCCGGCGTCGTGCGCGCTTCTTTGGGTTCGGAAACGGGCGGTTCGGTTCGGCAGCCCGCGTCTTTTTGCGGAATCGTCGGACTAAAGCCGACTTACGGCAGAATTTCGCGCTTCGGGCTGGTTGCCTTTGCTTCGTCTTTAGACCAAATCGGAATTTTCGGGCAAACGTCGAAAGATGTCGCGGAAGTTTTGGGAGTTGCAGCGGGACGCGATAAAAACGATTCGACAACGGCGGACGTTGCCGTTCCCGATTATGTTTCGGAATTAGGAAACGATATAAAAGGTAGAAAAATCGGCGTTCCGCGCGCGCTTTTCGGCGAAGGTCTGGACGACGAAGTTAGAAATTCGGTCGAGCAGGCGATTGAAAATTACCGGAGTTTGGGCGCGGAAATTGTCGATGTCGAATTGCCGAACTCGAAATATTCAATCGCGGTTTATTACATTCTCGCAACGGCGGAAGCATCGTCGAATCTGGCGCGGTTTGACGGCGTGCGCTACGGCTTTCGTGCCGAAGACGCGAAAAATTTACGGGAAATGTATGAAAAAACGCGCTCGATTGGCTTCGGCGCGGAAGTTAAACGCCGCATAATGCTCGGCACTTACGTTTTATCGAGCGGTTATTACGACGCTTATTATGCCAAGGCGCAAAAGGTTCGCACGCTTCTCAAACAGGATTTCTCAAACGCTTTCGAGCGATGCAACGCCGTTTTAACGCCGACCGCGCCGACGACGGCTTTCAAAATCGGCGAAAAATCGGACGACCCGCTGGCGATGTATCTGAGCGACATTTACACGGCGTCGGCAAATCTGGCGGGCATTCCGGGCATTTCGGTGCCGTGCGGTTTGTCTTCGGAAAATTTGCCGATTGGCTTGCAGCTCGTCGGTCAGAACTGGTCGGAAAATGTTTTATTAAATTTGGCGAGCGTTTACGAAAACGCGTTCCCGCTCGGCGCAAAACCTAAAATAACGGATAATGGATAACGGATAATGAAAAAACTGCCTTTCATTATCCGTTATCCATTTTTCACTACCCATTTTTTTCATTTCGCCAGCCGGAGATGCGGAACTTCCGCGTTTTGAACCGGCGGTATAACGGTTTGCTTCGGGATAACGTTTTCCCAGCGCGTTTTGTCTTCGAGCAGGCGTTCGGCTTCTTCGAGCGGAACGGGGCGCGAGAACAGATAGCCCTGACCGTATTCGCAGCCGAGAATGCGAAGCTGATGGAGTTGATGAATCGTTTCGATGCCTTCGGCGATGACATCCAACCGCAGGGTTTTCGCCAGCGCGATGACGGTGCGGACGATTTCGCCGTTTTCCGAGCCGTCTTCCATCGCGTTGACAAACGAGCGGTCAACTTTCAGCGTGTCAATCGGGAAACGGTGCAGATAGCTTAAAGACGAATAGCCGGTGCCGAAATCGTCGATTGAAAGTTTGATGCCGAGCGCTCTGAGCTGCTTTAACATCGAAATTACTGTTTCCGCGTTTTCCATCATCGCGCTTTCGGTTAATTCCAATTTCAGACACGCCGGATTCATTTTCGTTTCAATCAAAATTTTCTCGACCTGTTCGACCAAATTCTTTTGCGCGAAATGTTTGCCGGAGAGATTGACGCTGACGACCAAATCTTTGTTGGACGAACATTTGTTCCGCCATTCGACCATATGCTCGCAGGATTTGCGTAGAATCCAAAGGGTGAGCGGAATAATCAAGCCCGTATCTTCGCTGACGGGAATAAATTCGCTCGGCGGAACAAGCCCGCGTTTTGGATGATTCCAGCGCACCAGGGCTTCAAATCCAAACAGCTTCATCGAGTCCAACCCGATAATCGGCTGGTAGAAAACGCATAATTGTTCCTGTTCGAGAGCAATCCGTAAATCGGTTTCGAGCTGAAGAAGAGTTACGGCGCGCGCGTGCATTTTCTTGTCGAAGACGACGTAATCCTTGTTTGCGTCTTTGGCGTGATACATTGCGATGTCGGCGTCGCGCAGAACGTCTTCGGACAATTGATAATCGGCGTCGCCCATCGCAATCCCGATGCTGAAGCTGGTAAAAACCTGTCTGCCGTTCAGGGTAAAGGGAGCGGAAATTTTTTGTTTGATTTGTTCGGCAAATTGGATGGCGTCTTCGACGCGGGAAATGTTGTTGAGTATAAAGGCGAACTCGTCGCCGCTGAACCGCGCTACCAAATCCTTTTCCTTAACGGATGTCATCAGACGTTTGGCGACGTGAAGAATCAGGCGGTCGCCCATCGAATGACCGAGACTGTCGTTGATTGTTTTGAAGCGGTTGATGTCGAGGAAAAGAACGGCGAAATTGGCTTTCGGATTATTTTTGCTTTTTTCGAGCGCGAACTTGAGCGTTTCCATAAACAGATTGCGATTCGGCAAATCGGTTAAAGCGTCGTGAAAAGCGGCGTGGCGAAATTTTTCCTTGCTCTCGCGCAGAGCTTTGCCGATGCTGTCCTGTTCTTCGATGTGATGCTGAAGTTCGACGATATGATTTTCCGCTTGTTCAACGCGCTCGCGCTCGGCTTGCTCGGCTTTGGCGGCAGTTTGTTTGACATCATCGACGTAGCGCTTATACGTCATATAAACAATGGCGGAAACCGCCAAGGTTACGCCGATTAAAAACGGGTCGATGCGTTGAAGGGCTTTTAAGGCGACGCCGCTTAAAACCGCGCCGGCGATAAACATAACCAGCGCGTTCAGACAATATTCGTTCCACACCTGCCAGAGAGATTTTCCGCTTTTCAGCGAGATAAAGAGCGCGACGAAAATAGAATTGACGGCAAACTGCGCCAGCACCATCGTAATCAACACTTCGCCCAGAAGCGCGTTGCTGCCTTCGCGAACTATCGTATCAATCGAGCCGAAAATCTGATTGACCGCCAATGACGTAACGAAAGTGGCAATGGCGGCAATCGCGACATTGACGGCGATTGTTTTGTGTTTGATATTGATGCCTTCTGCGACGAAACTTAAAGGAAGTGGAAAGTGATTCAAACGCGGCGAGCAATACGGCGACTTCGCCGCCGTAAACCAGAAACGAAAGAAATACGAGAGCGTCCGAAACGGTTAAATGTATTTTTGTGCGCGGAAGCTGGATTTTAAGATACGAGCTGAAAAAAATCGTAATTATCGACAGGACGATTAAAACGGCGTCGATTTCGGCAAAAGGAAAATTGTAAACCGCCCAGCCGCAGGCTGCCAGACCCGGAGGCAGCAATACCGCGGTAAATATATTTATAATTCTTTCTTTATTTTCCACGTCGTTCGGAATGGAACTTTTACTGTTTATCGGGGCGTAAATCGGAAGGCTTTAATCAGTTATCGTCGGTCAACCGGAAGGACATATTTCCAAGTCATTGTTAGTGTATGTTTAATTATGTTAAATTTCAAGAAAAAATTTGACAAATTACCATAAACGGCTATAAGCCCTGCCGAATAAGCAATCAGAGATAAAATGAAGAGCTTTAAAGAACCGAAAAGCGAAAAAAGCACGCAAAGACAAATTGTCTTTGCGTGCTTTTTTCCAATCAACCGTAAATCGGCGATTGATATGCGTTTTGATTACTGCATACCGCTGGTTTCGTCGCCGAGCGCCATAACGCTGTTGGCTTGCGACATTGTTGTGTCGCTCATCAATAAACCGTCGCTCATCAAAAGTCCGCTTCCGAATGTCGAGCTATAATCCATAAACAATGTTCCGCGCTCACCAGCAAGCCCAAGCTGTAAACATTTTGGTAATTGGTGATAAGCTTTCAGAAGCGTCGCCCGAATCGGCGAGAATCTGTCCGAGATTGATTTTTACGATTCTTTTTCCGCGCAAACGCGAAGCCTGATAAACTTCGCCGCTTTTCAATTACGAATTACGAATGTCGAAAAAATATTTCCGATATTCGTAATTCGTAATTTTTACTTTGTAATTTTTACTTTGTAACGCCGACCTGACTCAAAGCGTAAGCGTAATTAAACGCCGTTTCCTTGAGCGCGTCGTATCTGCCGCTTGCTCCGCCGTGTCCCGCGCCCATATTGGTTTTGAGCAGAACAGTATTTTTGTCGGTTTTCATCGCCCGAATTTTCGCGGCGAGCTTCGCGCCTTCCCAAAACGGAACCTGCGAATCATTCAGCGAAGTTTCAATCAGCATATTCGGATAATTCTGCGCCCTGACGTTTTCATACGGCGAATATTTAATCATATAATCGAACGCTTCCTTTTCGTTCGGATTTCCCCATTCGATATACTCGCTCGTCGTCAGCGGCAAGGAGGCGTCGAGCATCGTGTTCATCACATCGACAAACGGGACTTGCGCGATAACGGCTTTAAACAAATCGGGACGCATATTCGCAACCGCGCCCATCAATAAACCGCCCGCGCTGCCGCCCTGAATCACCAATTTATCAGACGAAGTATATTTGTTTTTCACCAGATATTCGGCGGTGTCGATAAAATCGTTGAACGTATTCAGCTTCTGAAACATTCTTCCCTGCTCGCGCCATTCTTCGCCGAGTTCGCCGCCGCCGCGAATCGACGCCAGCGCGTAAATCATTCCTCTGTCCAATAAGCTCAGGCGCGGCGAAGAAAACGTCGGCGCAATCGAAACGCCGTAAGAACCGTAAGCGTAAAGCAGCATCGGCGCGCTGCCGTCAAGCTTCGTGCCTTTTCTGTAAACCAATGCAACCGGAACTTTCACGCCGTCTCTGGCAGTCGCCCAAACCCGTTTCGCCTCGTAATTATTTCTATCGTAGCCGCCCAAAACTTCCTGTTGTTTCAAAAGCTCGCTTTTACCGGATTTTACGTCGTAATCGAAAGTCGAAGGCGACGTAACCATCGAGTTATAAACATAGCGAATTTTCGTTTGATTATATTCGGGATTCGCTCCCGTGTTCATCGAATAAACCGCTTCCGGCGTTGCGATGCGCTTTGATTTTCCCGAATTTTTATCAATCACGCGCAAATACTCCAAGCCGTTTTCGAGTTCGGAGACAACCGCGAAATCTTTGAAAAAATCAACGTCTTCGATTTTGATTTTCGGATTGTGCGCGACAAATTTCGTCCAGTTTTTTTCGATTGGATTTTCAACCGGCGCGCTGACGACGCGAAAGTTTTTAGCGTTTTTGTTGGTTGTAATATAAAACTTGCCGTTGTCGAAATCCACGGAATATTCGTGGTCTTTCTCGCGCGGCAAAACGATTTTCCATTCGGCGGTTACATTATCGGCGGGCGCGTAGCGAACTTCGCGCATCGTTTTGGCGAATGACGTTAAAAACAGCATTTTCTCGTCGCGCGAGCGCGAAACGCCGATGTCGTAAAGCTCGTCTTTTTCCTCGAAAACCAAATCGTTTTTATTGCCGCCAACCCTGTGTCGCCAGAGTTTATCGCTTCGCTTTGTAACGTCGTCTTCGGTTACGAAAAACAAAGTTTTATTGTCGTTCGCCCACTCAATCGAAGTTACGCGCTCGATTTTATCGGGCAAAACTTTTCCCGTCCGCAAATCCATAACTTGCAGCGTATATTGACGATAACCGTTCGTGTCGGTCGAAAACGCCAGAAAATTCCCGTCGTCGCTGACATCAAACGAACCGACGGCGAAAAACTTCAAACCTTTCGCCATCTCGTTCAAATCGAGCAGTAGCTTTTCGTCGTCGCCGCCGTTCGCTTTTTTGCTCCGAAAATACAGCGGATACTGCTTGCCTTCTTCGGTTTTCGTGTAATAAAAATATTCGCCCATTTTATAAGGCACGCTCAAATCCGTTTGCTTTATACGCTTATACATTTCGTCATACAGCGTTTTCTGCAAATCGGCGGTCGGCTTCATCACCGCTTCGGTATAAGCGTTTTCGGCGTTCAAATATTCTTCGACTTCCGGTTTAATTTTGCCGGTTTTCTGGTCTTTCCCGCTTCGCAGCCAGAAAT
>JALZOE010000149.1 GCA_030857325.1 Acidobacteriota bacterium | reverse complement strand
CGAGTTTTTATAACACACGACATTCCGTTAAAGTAGATTTTTCGCGCTCGGACGCGCTCATTGCGGGCAGGATGCCCTCGCTCCGACTATTTACTTTCATTATGGAATATATATCTACTCTTGATTCGCATTCTTTCTAACCTACCGATTAAACGCAAAAAAAATAACCGATTCTCTAAACGGGAATCGGTTATTTCGCCGCAATAAAAAAATAGCTATTCGGCAATAAAACCGGTAGGCACAGGAACATCCTGATTGTTGCCGAAACCGACCGTGTGAAAGGATTTGTCCGAGCTTTTGAGAATATACCAGATGCCGCCGCGATAAACGGCGATGTCAGTTTTTCCGTCGCCGTCGTAATCCGCTGGAGTCGGCTTGTCCGTTTGGATTCCGAACTGCGTCGCGCCGAAACCGTCGCGGCTTTTCGCGATATACCAGACGCCGTTCGACGGGCGGAAAACGGCAGCGTCCGTTTTCCCGTCGCCGTCATAATCGGCGGGAACGGGCGCGTCGGTCGAGACGCCGAATTGAAACGCGGAAAAACCGTCGCGGCTTTTTTGTATATACCACGTCGCGTTCGACGGGCGATAAACGGCAATGTCGGTTTTTCCGTCGGCGTCGTAATCGCCCTGAGCGATTTTATCCGCGCTCAAACCGAATTGCGCCGCCGTAAATCCTCGCGTGCTTTGGTTGATATACCACGTGCCGTTCGATGGGCGATATACGGCTAAATCGGATTTGCCGTCGCCGTCGTAATCGCCGATTGCCGGAACGTCGCCGCTTGCGCCGAACTGCACCGCCTGAAACTGATTGTTTGAACTTTTAACCCAATACCAGACGCCGTTCGACGGACGCCACACCGCGTAATCGCTCTTGCCGTCGCCGTCAAAATCGCCCGCGACCGGTTTATCGCCGCTCTGCCCGAACTGCGCCGATTGAAAACCGCCGTCGCCGCTTTTCAAACCGAACCACTCGCCCGTTTGCGGTCGCCAGACGGCGATGTCGCTTTTGCCGTCGCCGTCAAAATTTGAAATCGCCGTGCCGGAAAGCGTGCCGCCGGCGGTCGTGTAAATATAATCGCCGACGGTCGAACCGTCGCTGTTGGCGGCGTTTCCGGCGGCGTAAAAACTTATTTTCCCGACTCTCTGCGCGGGCGCGTCCCATAAAAAAGTCCACGATTTTGTACCGAATTCAGTCGGAATAACGCCGTCGGTCGTGTGTTCGATATACTGTCGCTGGTTGCCGTCCACAATGCCGTTTTTCGTTTGAAGCTGTTTGTTCGATTGGGCGGGAATCGTATAAGAACCGACTTTTTTCCCTTGTGAATCGATTGCCGTCATCTGGAAACCGAAAATCACCGCGTCCGATTGACTGACGGTTACGGTAATCGGAATCTGCTGGTTCGGCAGATAATTTGCCGGAAGCCCGGAAATAGAAATTTTCCCCGCTCCGCCGTCGAGCGGAAAACTCGTATGACAAGCAGTGCAATTACTTTCACGCGGCGCGTTGGTGTGCGAAGGCGTCGGACCCGAAGCCGAAGCGCGCACTTTGTCGAATCTAGCGGAAAATCCTGCCAGACCGCAAACGGCAAGCAGCGCCGCGCAGGTTATAACGGTTAATTTTACTAATACAATTCTGCGCCGGTTAATTTTCATCGGTCGGAAACTCCTGTATTGCTGGTCTTTGAAAGACTTGAATCTGTCGTTAGACGTTTTATATTGCGGTAAAGTCTAAAAACTAAACGTCTAAATTGACGTAGGCGAAACCGTCGGCGATAACGTGAAATTTGTGGCTTATTTTCAACAGAAACTTATTTCCTAAGCCAACCGAATAAGCCGTGAATCACAGTTGCGCGGTTTCCTTCATAGATTGCTCGCGTCATCGGAATGGACTGCGGACAGACCAGCACGCAGTTGTTCGCGCTGCTGCAATTCTGAACGCTGTCCGCGCCCATTGTGCCTTCGAGCCGTGACGACGGACTTCGGCGCTTCGCGCTGTGTTAATTTCGGTTTCGGATGTTGCGTTAAATAACTCATCACTCGCCTTTGAACTTGGACAGTAAAATCGAAACTTCGGGCAAAGCTCTGACTTCGTGAACGACTTCCGCTTCGACGGTTATCAACACGCCCGGCGACAATTTGTAAATTTCATTTTTGCTCACGTCGAGAAAATCGCCCGCGCCCGCCACACATTGAACCGTAATCGGCTCGGCGGCTTGATGGGCTTTCAAAATCCGGTTTCGGCGCAGGGTTATCTGCATTACTTTTCTTCGCTTGCCGTCGAATAAAAGATTGCTTTCAATATCCTTGCCCTCTCCGATTTCAATTTGCAGGTTCAATTTTTCCATAAAAAATATCGCGCCGCCCACCGTCTCGATAAGCGGCTGACTACACATTAACACGAGAAAAACGAAAAAAATCAAATTTCCTGTTCGGCGAAATACATCTGCGAATCGAACGGTTCTTGTTTGTCGTTTTTTATTTTTTCGTATGTTCCGTCGTGGTTCAGGACGCGCGCGTTGACGTTGTCGCGCAGATAAGCGTCGAGAATTTTGTCGCGGATGTATTTGAGATGTTGTTCGTCTTTTATCGGCACGGCGGCTTCGACGCGGCGGTCGAGATTGCGGTGCATCCAATCGGCGCTGCCGATGTAAATTTCTTCGTCGCCGTCGTTCGAGAAATAAAAAATCCGGCTGTGTTCGAGAAATCTGCCGGTAATCGAGACGACGCGGATGTTTTCGGAAATGCCTTCGATGCCCGGACGCAGAACGCAGATGCCGCGCACGATTAAATCGATTTTCACCCCAGCCTGCGAAGCCCGGTAAAGAGCGCGGACAATTTTATCGTCGGTCAGACTGTTTATTTTGACGATAATACGCGATTCCTTTTCGTGTTTTCGATGTTTTATTTCGCGCTCGACGAGTTCGAGCATTCGCTCGCGCAGATTTATCGGCGCGACCAGCAGCGTTTTAAAATCGGTTTTATACGAGTATCCGGTCAGAAAGTTAAACAAATCGGAAGCGTCCGCGCCGATTTCCTCGTCGGCGGTTAAAATTCCCAAATCCGTGTAAATTTTCGATGTCGTCGGGTTGTAATTACCCGTCGCTAAGTGAACGTAGCGGCGCATCTCGTCGTTTTCGTTGCGGATAACCAGGGTTACTTTTGAGTGCGTCTTCAGCCCGCGCATTCCGTAGATGACGTGAACGCCTTCGTCTTCCAGACGGCGCGCCCATTCGATATTGTTTTCCTCGTCAAAGCGCGCTTTTAGTTCGACTAAAACCGCGACCTGTTTGCCGTTTTGATTGGCTTTAATCAGCGATTTGACAATCGGCGAATTTTTTCCCGTCCGGTAGAGACAGATTTTAATGGCGCTGACCTGCTCGTCTTCCGCCGCTTCATCGACAAAATCGGTTACGGTGCTGAACGCCGTGTATGGATGATGCAGCAGAACGTCCTGTTTTTTCATCGTCTCGAAGACGTTTTCCTTTTTGCGGAGCAGTTTCGGAATCGAATAATGAATCGGCTGGTCTTTCAAATCGGGACGGTCAAGCGAGTAGAGCGACATCAAATCGGGAATGTTCAGAAACCCGTCGGTGCGGTAAACGTCCGCTTCGGTCAAGCCGATTGTGCCGGTTAAGTAACTTATCGAGTGCGTCAGAAAACGCACCATATCGTCGGGCATCGACGGCGAGATTTCCAGCCGCAGCGGAAACGTAAAACGGTGTCGCTGGTGAAGCTGGCGCTCCATCGAACTCAGCAAGTCGTCCGATTCGTCCTCGCGCAGCTCGATGTCGGCGTCGCGCGTCAGGCGAAACAGATGACTTTTATGCGGCGTCATATTCGGGAAAAGACTATTGACGTTAGCGCCGACCAATTCGCCTAAAAGGGCGAAATGCGTTTCCTTTTCGTTAAACGGAATCAGGCGCGGCAAGCTCGGCGGCATTTTAATGCGGACGAAACGGTGGCGATTATAAAGATGTTCGAGCTTGCCGTGTTTGACGTTTTTATCGGGCGAGACAGCCAGACCGACGTTCAGACTCAGATTTGAAACATACGGAAACGGATGGCTTTCATCGACCGCCTGCGGCGTTAAGACGGGAAAAATGTTTTTCAGAAAATAATCGTCGAGCTTTTTGCGCGCGCCTTTGCTCAAATCCTTAAACTGGGAAATTTTAATTCCGTTATCGGCGAGCTTCGGCAAAACGTCGGTTTGCAGGCAATTGATTTGCAGCTCCAGCATCGGAAGAAGCCGCAGTCGGATTTCCCGCAACTGCTCGTCGGGCGTCATTCCGTCGCGCGAAGTCGTCGTTACGCCCTCGGCAAACTGTTCCTTGAGACCGGCGACGCGAATCATAAAAAATTCGTCGAGATTGGTCGAGAAAATCGAGAGAAATTTCAGCCGTTCGAGCAGCGGACTCGTGTCGTCGAGCGCTTCTTCCAAAACGCGGCGGTTAAATTCGAGCCAGCTTAATTCGCGGTTCAGCAGATAGCGCGAATCTTTGACCGGAAGCGGCGCGTCCGGTTTTTCCTTTGTCTCGGCGGTTTTTTGAGCGGTTTGATTCATAATAATCTAAAAGTGTAGAAACTTGAGACGAGAAAGGCAATTAAAGAAATGTTAAATTTTCAGGACTTTCACACCGATAACGAAAAATCAAAGTGCGGGAATTTTTCGGCGACAAATAGATTTATCAAAACAATTTGTTATGATTAAAGGTTGTTTTGGTTTGATGCCCGCGAATAAAAAAAAGTTAAAATTTAAAGGCTCAAAAAGTCATTTCGGGCAATTAAAAATTATAAGTCAAGTTGTTGTAATTCAAGCACGAACGGAAGTAAAAAACGTGGAAAAAATTTTCGGTAAAAACGGACTCATCGCGCAGCATCACAAAGATTACGAATATCGCGGCGGTCAGGTCAAAATGGCGGAAGCCGTTCTGCGCGCCTTTGAAGCGAAAAAACACTTGATAGTCGAAGCCGGAACGGGAACGGGCAAAACGCTCGCCTATCTCGTCCCGGCAATCGCTTTCGCGCTCGCGCAAAACAAGCGCGTCATCATCTCGACCGGCACGAAAAATTTGCAGGAGCAATTGATGGAAAAAGATATTCCGTTTCTGCAAAAGGTTATGCCGAAAAAATTTACGGCGGCATATATGAAAGGTCGCTCTAATTACGCCTGCCTGCACCGCATCAAAAAAGCCGAAACGCAGCCGATTCTCGAAGGCTTGGACGAGATGGATTATTTCGAGGAAATCCGCCACTGGGCGCGCGAATCGGAAACCGGCGACAGAAGCGAGCTTGTCAATCTGCCAGAAAATCTATCGTTCTGGAGTAGAATCAATGCCAAATCGGAAACGTGCATCGGGCAGAAATGCCCGGATTTCGAGCCGTGTTTTGTAACCAGAATGCGCGCCCGCGCCGAAGACGCCGACATCGTTATCGTCAATCACCATCTTTTTTTCGCCGATTTAAATATTCGCGGCAACGAATACGGGCGCGTTCTGCCCGATTACGGCGCGATAATTTTCGACGAGGCGCACCTTATCGAAGACATCGCCGCCGATTATTTCGGTTTTCAGGTGTCGAGCTTTCAAATCGACGAACTTGTTCGCGACGCCGACGCGCTGCCGATTACCGACGCGCACGCGACCAGAGATTTAACGAAGCTCGCCGCCAAAATCATCGGGCTTGCCGACCAGTTCTGGATTCGTTTTACGCAGACACGCAATCAGGACGGACGCTTTCCGCTTGTCCAAAATGCTTTCGCTCAGAAAACCCGAAGCGGCGAAATCGAGCCGACGCCGCTCGGCGAAGCGTATTTTGCTTTGGATTCGACGCTCGAAAGACTGGAAACCGGCTTGGAAGTTTACGCCGAAAAAATGACCGAAGCCGAAAGTTTAGTTCGGCGCGTTCGTCAGACGCGTTTCGACCTCGATTTTATCTGCACGCAAGCCGAAAAAAATTATGTTTACTGGCTCGAAAAACGCGGGCGCGGAATGTTTCTGCGCGCCTCGCCGATTGACGTGTCGAATCTTCTTCAGGACAAACTTTTCGATCGAGTCGAAACCGTCGTGATGACTTCGGCGACGCTTTCAACCAACGGGAAATTCGATTTTATAAAAGACCGCCTCGGCTTGGACAATAAAAAAACCGCGACGATGCTCGCGCCGTCGTCGTTCGACTATCAAAAACAGGCGATAATTTATTTGCCGAAAGCGATGCCCGACCCGCGCGCGCCGGAATTTTCGCAAATCGCGGCGGCTGAAATCGTCAAACTTCTGAATATCACAAACGGACGCGCTTTTATTTTGTCCACAAGTTTAAACTCGATGAACGCGCTTTACGAACTGGTCGCGATGCGCGTCAATTTTCCGTGTTTCGTGCAAGGCTCGATGTCGAAAGCCGGTTTATTAGAGCGTTTTCGCAAAACGCCGAACGCGGTTTTATTCGCAACTTCGAGTTTCTGGCAAGGCGTCGATGTGCGCGGCGAGCAACTATCGTGCGTGATAATAGATAAGCTGCCGTTCGCCGTCCCGACCGACCCGATTGTCGCCGCCCGCACCAGATTCATCGACGAAAACGGCGGCAAATCGTTTTTCGATTACAGCGTTCCGAACGCCGTCATCACCTTAAAACAGGGCGTCGGCAGATTG
>JALZOE010000148.1 GCA_030857325.1 Acidobacteriota bacterium | reverse complement strand
GTTATTATGCGGAATCGTTCCTGATAACACACAAATTTTGTTGATTATGCGGAATCATTCCGCATAATCATTAGTTAGCCTCTTCGTGTTTGCAACGCCGCCGAAATTTTGAGCTTCGATGAATGTTACTTTTCACACGCTTGGCAGTTTCGCTACCGCCGCACTTTTGAGCGCGAAAATTTTGCCGTGTCGAAACTGCTTTTTCTTGCGTTCGGATTTGCCTTACTTAATCGTTGGTTTTATCGCTGGCGTTTTGCTGCATGGCATTCTCGACTTTACGCTACACAGTTACCCGTTTTCCATTCCGTTCGACATCATTTTCAGCCTTCTGCTTTTTGTCATTTTTGCAGCTTTGGTTCGGCGGCTTTGCAGCTTTGGTTCGGCGACGGAATTTTATTTTGCTTGTTGCTTGTTACTTCGGCTGTTTGTTTCCCGACCTTTTAGATTTAAGTCCGGCGATGCTCAACAAACGAACAGGTTTTGACTTGCCGGTTTTCAAAGCGTTTCCTTGGCATTGGCACATTTATTCCGGCTCAATCTACGACGGAAGCCGACAGTTTGAGTCTAACCTTTGGCATTCGTTGATGTTTGCAACGAGCATTAGTTTACTTGTATATTTCTGGCGACGGTTTTTCCGGTTCGGCGGCATGGAAGAACCAAAACGCGGCTAACAATTCAATGGACGTGAGGGCAAAACAGCTTCTCTTTAAAATCTTGTGTGGTTCATTTCACGTTGTGCGTAGCCGGTTTTGCCCCACGTCATCTCAACCGTTAATCCAAACTCACCAAAGTTAAAGATGAAGTCGCGTTTGAAATTAAATTATGAATTTCGAGATTATTAGCGAAATTACAGAAATTGAAACGATTGCCATTGAGAAAAAGATTCGTGATAAAGGCTGCGCGAAATGTATGGCAGAGGAAGATGGCGGAAGCTAAAAGGTGTGGCGCAAATCAGGCTGGCAAATGGTAGAATACGATTAGCGGAAGTGCATTGGTATGAAGCGCACGGCATCGGCAGGCGCGAAATGAAACGTAAGGTTTATCTGGATTAAACGCAATGAATACACAGGATGAAAAAGATTTGAAATTTGCCGTCTGCGTCGATAACGCGGGTTATCCGGCTTCGCTCGAACGGCATAAAATTTACCGCGTTTTGCCGGACGAAGACGCGGAAAAAGACGGCGATTTGCGAATCATAGACGAGAGCGGCGAAGATTATTTGTATTCGGCGGATTACTTTGTTTTCGTTAAACTGCCGCAAATTGTGGAAACTTCTTTGCTGAAGACGGCTTAATAAAAATCAAACTAATCCAAACTCACTAAAGCTAAAGATGAAGTCGCGCTCAGACCGTTGAGCGCATTTTTTAATTGCGGGATGATTTGCGCGTCCTGCAAATAATCTTTGCCGAGCATTCGGCTGAATTTTTTGTCTTTTTTCTCGCCGCTTAATTCCTTGAGCATCGCGCGGCAGAAGGCGGTAACGAGTTCGGGCGCGAATTGTTTGCCGGAATTGCGCTGCAAATCTTCGACGATTTCGTTTGCGGCGCGGCGGCGTTTGTATGGGCGGTCGCTGGTCATCGCGTCGAACGAATCGGCGAGACAGACGATTTTGGCGATTTGCGGAATATCTTTGTCGTATAAACCGTCCGGGTAGCCGCGCCCGTCGAGGCGTTCGTGGTGATATTTGGCGGCGAGCGGAACGTCGGCGTACGGATGGTGAATCGGCGATAAAATCTCGTAACCGACTGACGGGTGTTTGTTTAATTCGGTGTGTTCGCTGGCGTTGATGCGCGTCGGCGAGTTGATGATGCGGCTTTCGACGGTTATTTTTCCGACATCGTGCAGATAACCCGCAACCGCCGCGCCTTCGATTTGGTCGTCGTCCCAGCCGAGTTCGGCGGCGATGATTTCCGAATATTTGCCGACTCTGACCGAATGACCTTCGGTGTATTTGTCCTTGCAGTCAATCGCCGTCGCAAATGCTTTGACCGTATCTTTATAAGTCATTCGCAAATCGTCGTAAAGCCGCCGGTTTTCGTCGGCGCGGCGTTCGAGTTCCGCCATTAAGTTGCGCTGCGCGATGCCGACGCCAATATGCCGCGCCATCGCGCAGATGATTTCCTTGTCGTAAGAAGTGTAAGGTTCGCCGTTAGCTTTCTCGCCCAATAAAATCAGTCCGACAATTTCGTCGCGGATAACGAGCGGCACGGCAAGCTCAATGCGCTTTTTCTCGAAACTGCCGTCGTAAACCTGAAAAAACGGCAAAACTTTCGCCTGAGAAACTTCAATCGCATTTAAGCCGTTGATTAAAAACTGCCGCTCGTCTTCGTAACACAAAGACAAACTGAGTGGAAAATCGTCGCCCAAACCGCGCACCGAAAGCATATTAAGTTCGTGTCCGAACCGCGAATAACGCGCCACGCCGCCGCGCATAATCGCCAGACTTCCAAGCAGGAGATGAAGCGACGTGCGAATCATCTCCTGAAAATTCTGCTTGTGCGCAACCGCGTGTCCGAGTTCGGCGAGCGCGCCGAAGGTGTGAATTAGTTTTTGATTTTCCGCCATTTTTATAAAAGGAAATCAGCCGCGAATTACACGAATAACACTAATAAAACAAAAATAATTCGTGTTATTCGTGTAATTCGTGGCTAAAAATTAGTTTACCGTAACGTGGTTAGTCAGTCCGAGCATCTCGAAAAGCTCAATCGTGTCGCCGTTGACATCGGAGAATATAACTTTTGCGTCGGCATTTTGCGCCGCGTCGATAACGCCTAAGAGAATCGAAACGCCGATGCTGTTAACGATTTCCGTTTCCTTAAAATTGACGACGAGAGTTTTGCATCCGGCGTCCAACTGACGCCGTCATTCACGCTCGATTTTTTCGCCGCTTAATTTGTTTAATCGCCGGTCATCGTTTCCGGCTGTCTGCTTGTCAATTCGCGCCAGCTTGTTGGATTGCTTCCGTCGTCTAATCTGACCATTGAAATCGCGCCCGGCGCGGGACAAACCAGATAGCAGAGATTACAGCCGACGCATTCGTGTTCATCGACAACGGGAAAACGCTTGTCGCCGACCATCGTAAAATCGATGCACTGATGCGCGCCGTCTTCACAGGCGATATGGCACAGATTGCACTGGATGCAACTTTCAAAATTGACGCGGGCGACGGTTTTGTAATTCAAATCGAGCGCGCCCCAATCGGTTACGCGCGGCACGCTCAAACCGATAATGTCGTTGACGCTCTTAAAACCTTTTTCGTCCAGATAATTATTCAAACCGTCAATCATATCTTCAACGATTCGATAACCGTAGTGCATAACCGCCGTGCAAACCTGCACGTTCGACGCGCCCAAAAGCAGAAATTCCGTCGCGTCGCGCCACGTATTGATGCCGCCGATGCCGGAAATCGGAATGTTAATTTCCGTATCGCGTGCCAATTCCGAAACCATATTGAGCGCAATCGGTTTGACGGCAGTTCCGCAATAACCGCCGTGCGCCGCCATTCCATTAACGTTCGGATACGGAATCATCGTGTCGATGTCAACGCCCATCACGGAATTTATCGTGTTAATTAACGAAACCGCGTCCGCGCCGCCTTTCGCCGCCGCGCGTCCGGGCGGGACGATATTCGTTACGTTCGGCGTCAACTTTACAATCACGGGCAAATCGGAAACTTCCTTGACCCATTCGGTAACCATCTGCGTATATTTGGGAACTTGCCCCATCGCCGCGCCCATTCCGCGCTCCGACATTCCGTGCGGGCAGCCGAAATTGAGTTCAAAACCGTCCGCGCCCGTGTCCTGTGTTTTCTTGACAATCTCGTGCCACGCCTCGCGTTTCGATTCAACCATCAAAGAAACGACGACGGCGTTATTCGGATATTTCTTTTTGCACTCGTAAATCTCCCGCAAATTCACGTCGAGCGGTCGGTCGGTAATCAATTCGATATTATTCAAACCAATCATCCGGTTCGCGCCGTTATCAAGCGAAGCCAGCCTGGAGCAAACATTAACAATCGGCTCGCCCAAAGTTTTCCAAACCGCGCCGCCCCAACCGGCGTCAAACGCCCGCTCGACCATCGAACCCATATTCGTCGGCGGCGCGCTCGCCAGCCAGAATGGATTCGGCGATTTGATGCCCACAAAATTGACGCTTAAATCTGCCATATTTTTTTATCTAATCTTGAATCGGCTTCGATACAAAAGATAATAAAGCGATACTGAAACTAAAATAACTAAAAACGCCTGAAATGGAGAATACTCTTTTTGTTTTGACTCTTCAGTAAGCAAAGACACTTCGACAATTACGGGCGTTCGTTCTACAGACTTTATTTGAGACATTTGTTCTATATCGTTTCGCGTGTTAATTATTTTTGCGGCTTTATTTGAATGTTTTCGCTTTTTCAAATGTTTTTTTACTTCCGCAAGTTCGCTCATAGAAGCCTCGGAACTAGGCGACAAGGATTTTATTTTTCCTTCTTCATCAATTTGCAAAAACCAAATTCCTCTTTCGTTTTCACTAAATCCAAAACGACAGGAAAATGTATTTGAGTTCTGCCATTTAACCGCTATATTATCGCCCGCCTTGACTGAAAAACCTTGCGTCGTTGTAACATTTCCCAAAAGAATATTTTCAATAAGAACAGTTCCTTTTGAATAATCAATTTCTTCGGTTTTATTTTCAGAGACGGATTGCATAGTTCCAATAACAATCAATCACTTTCTTTTACACGCTCGTCCAAAGGCACAATTGCAAACCTACCATATACAAGATTTGAACATACTAAAACTATGACGAAAGCAATATATAAATTTTTTATAGAAACACCTCCGTAATTTAGCTGTATTGTATTAGACTCCGTGACGACAAAATAGTTCCGAAGGATTTCAGCTTTTCACATTAAACCGTCGCAAGTTTTTCCTTCAAAGCCCGCAAAAATTCTTCGTTGTTCAAAATGTCGTTTTCCAAACTGGTAGCCGCATCCGTCGAATCGTTTTTCATAATTCTCCGCAACTCGTTGTTGATTTGCGTTTGATACGGCGCGGCATCGGGCGGTTCGGCGCGTTTGCGGAAATATTCTAAAATGTCGCCGTCAACGTAGAGCGAAATTTTCACCTTACAGTTTTCAAGTTTAGTCGCGTTCGGTTTGGCTTTGAAACTTCCGCGCGGCAGACGTTTCATTTTAGCGAGTCGTAAATCCAATTCCTTTTCGCTCATATCTTTTTCTTTCTCAATCGTTATCGGCATACATTTTCTCCATTTTCCAGCTTGCCTTCCGTGCGGAAATAATTTGGAAATTTTCGCCTCTGAATGTAAAAGAAACGAAAACCAATCCTAATTCGCACATTCCAATCAAAGCGTATCTCGTTTCGTTATCGTCGCTATGTTCAGGGTCCTCAAGCGGAATTGCTAAATCATCGTCAAAGACTTTAACGGCTTTCTCAAAACTAATGCCGTCGTGATTTTTGATGTTCTCGATGTTTTTATTTTCGTCCCATTCAAATTCCATTGCCAATTATACCGACATATCTATACACACCAAGAAAATTGTGCTGCTTAACAACAATGCTCAAATCAGCCGTAAGATTTTATTCCCAAATCTTCCGCCGGAATCGCCGGTTCGTTATACGCCGCCGGAACGGGCAAAGGCAATTCGCCGTGAATTTTTTCGATGAAGGGAAGTTTCGCGCCCGCAAATTCAATTGTTTCGCCCGTTAAATTAAAATGAATACCTTGCGCGGCGAGTTTTCCGGTTTGCGCGGCGTCAACCGCTTCGCGCCCGCCGTTGACGCAGTCGCCGCCCGCGAAAATGCGCGGATTCGTCGTCTGCATCGTTTCGGTGTTGACGATAACGCGACCCTTTTCGTCCAACTCGACATCGGGAATTTGCGACAGAAACGAAACGCTTTTTTGCTGTCCGATAGCCTTTATAACCATATCGCACGCGATTTCAAATACAGAACCGGCAATCGGCTGACCGTTTTCGGTTTTCACGCACAGCAGAGCCGCGACCGATTCAACGCCGACAATCTCGACCGGCGCGGTTTGCCAGAAAAATTCAACGCCGTCTTTTTTCGCCAACTCGTATTCGTATTCGTAAGCCGAAATATCTCGTTCGGTGCGGCGATAAATCATCAAAACCCGTTCCGCGCCCAATCTTTTCGCTTGCGTAACGGCGTCAATCGCCGTATTGCCCGCGCCGACGACCGCAATGGTTTTGCCGAGCGGAACGTTTTTCCAATCGCGCGTTTTAACTCGTTCGATAAAATCCAGAGCGTCATAAACGCCGCTTAAATTTTCGCCTTCAACGTTTAATTTATTCGTCGCGCCCAAACCGATTGCCAGAAAAATTGCGTCGTGCCGCGACTGCAAATCTTCAAATGAAACTTGATTCGGACTCGGAACTTTGAACCCGGAACTTTGAACCGTTTTTATGTTTGGACTTCGGACTTCGGACTTCGGACTGTGGACTATTTCAGTTTCCAACCGAAATTTCACGCCGAGACGTTCAACCTGTCGGGCTTCGTCAACCGAAACGATTTGCGACATTTTATATTCCGCCATCGCGTAAGTATCCAAGCCGCCGGGAAGCGGTTGGCGCTCGTAAATCGTTACGTCGTAACCGATTCTGGCAAGATAAGCCGCGCACGAAAGA
>JALZOE010000147.1 GCA_030857325.1 Acidobacteriota bacterium | reverse complement strand
CGGACTGTTCACTAAGTTTCAGTATTTTGATTCGATTGCGTAATTTCCGGTTTTTTCCGGTTTATTTACTGTCGTTCATTTTTTCTTTTACCGAGTCGAGTCTTTTCCGCGCTTCGGCGGCTTCCGAAGACTGCGGAAATTTGGAAACAATTTCGCGCCAGCTCGCGCCGTCGTAATGGAGCAGTTTGGCGGTCGGATTGAAAAGAAAATCGACGCCGATTTTCCGAAAGCGGTCGAGGCTCGTGTAATTTAAATAAAAGCTGTGCAGAGGCGCGCCCGAAGCCGCCATTTCGCGGCGGTTGAGCTTTTTGGTCGCGTCGCTTGAAATCTTCAAAGCCGCGTCTTCGAGCAAATCGCCCAAAAGCAGAAGAATTGCCGGACGCAGAGCGGAATTCGGATAAGTTTCGAGAAAAATTCCGGCGCGTTCGATTTGCTCGAAATCTTCGGAAGCCTGCACGAGCTTTGCCAATCGCTCGTCGTCGCCGCGCCGAAATTTTCCGGCGACGGCTTCCGCCTGGACCCAGCCGGAATTATTCGGCAGGGCGACGACGCGGTAAAACGTAACGCCGTCGGCTTCCCTTGTTCCCGAAATCGCAACGGTTCTGCCGCGCCGCATTCTTTGAATCGGGCGCGCAAAAAGACTCGGTTCGGCTCGCAGAACGGCGAGTCTTTCGTCGATGACGATTGCCGTATTCGGATTTTCGCGGGGCGACGGGACGACGGCGGATTTTTTTACGGGTCTTGGCGGAAATCGCCGCTTCTGCGCTTCGGCGGTTGAGTTAAAGATGAGAAAAACGAGCAGAAAAATCAAAAATAGTGAGCGATTCATACACTTCTCCTTTCTAAATTGAATATAAAGATTGAACATAAAGGTATTTCGGTTAAAAGTTAAAGAACGATGAAATCTTATATTTTCAATTTCGCGCTTTTAATTTTGTCCCGCACGCCCGCGTGATGAAAATGACAGATGGCGATTGCCAGCGCGTCCGCGGCGTCGTGCGGCTGCGGCACGGTTTTTAATTTCAAAAGCAGACGCACCATTTCCTGAACCTGATGTTTTTCGGCGTTCCCGTAACCGACAACCGTTTGTTTAATCAGGCGCGGGGAAAATTCGGAAATTTCCAGACCGGATTTTTCGCCCAGAAGAAGCACGACGCCGCGCACTTGTCCGAGCTTGAGCGCGACTTTTACATTCGTCGCGTAAAACGCTTCTTCGACCGAGATAACGTCCGGCTGAAATCGAGCGATAACGGATTCGACGCCGTTGTATATTTTCAAAAGACGCTTTGAAAAAGTTTCCTTCGGACTTGATTTGACCGTGCCGTATTCGACCGGAGAATACTTGAGTCCGCTGCCTTCGACAACGCCCCAGCCGAGAGTTTCGCTTCCCGGGTCAATGCCTAAAACACGCATTTATAATATTTACCAAAGTATTTCTATGATTTCAGCCAACAAGATAACTTAGATTCGCGCCCGAACGCAAGCAAATTTTTCGCGGGCGATTTGACACGAAACTCAAACTCGCTTTCACTATTGTTTATGCAGCCGAAAAATAATTTAAAAATCGTCTCGCTTCTGCCGTCGGCAACCGAAATTGTGTGCGCGCTCGGTTTGGAAAACAATCTCGTTGGCATCACGCACGAATGCGATTTTCCGGGAGGCGTTTCCGGCAAACCGGCGTTGACCGCCAGCCGTATTTCGCACGAAACGATGTCGAGCGCGGAAATCGACCACGCCGTCCGCTCGCAACTCGACGGACACGGCTCGATTTACGATTTGGACGAAAAACTTTTGCGCGATATAAATCCCGATTTGATAATCACGCAGGAACTTTGCGACGTGTGCGCCGTCAGTTATAAAATCGTTCAAAAAGCGGCGAAAATATATGCGGCGGACGCGCAAGTCGTTTCTTTAGAACCGAATACGATTGAAGATATTTTCGAGAATGTCAAAACAATCGGCGCGTTGACCGGAACGGCAGACAAAGCCGAAACCGTTGTCCAAAGTTTGCAAAATCGTCTCGATAAAATTCGTCAACAAACCGAAACGGTCGAAAAACGCCCGCGGGTTTTTATGCTCGAATGGCTTGAGCCGCCGTTTGCGCCCGGACATTGGACGCCCGAACAAGTTGAAATTGCAGGCGGCGCGTGTCTTTTGGGAAAAGCGGGCGAAAAATCGGTAACGACAACTTTTGAAGAAATTGCGGAATCAAAGCCGGAGATTTTAGTTTTAATTCCGTGCGGTTATTACAAGAAGGACATTTTGCACCAACTGCCGAACACCGTTTTTCCTGAAATCTTTAAACAACTTCCCGCTTTTCAGAACAATGAAATCTGGGCTTTGGACGCGAGTTCTTATTTTTCGCGTCCCGCGCCGCGCGTCGTGGACGGCGTTGAGATTTTAGCGAAAATTTTTCATCCGGCGATTTTCGGTGAGCCGACCGACGAGGAAGCCATTCGAGTTTCTAAAGATTCGTTCAGATTCGGAAACGAAAACGCCGCGCGAAATGTCCGATAAAAATTCATTTATGAAATCTTTTGCAGTATTTTTACTTTTATCGCTGTTTGCTTTTAATTTATTCGCGCAAACGTCCGAGCAAATTTTAGCGGCGGCGAACAATCAAAACTTTACGGCGAAAGACCTCGCGCCCGAAACGCGTCAGGCGTTTGAGAATCTTCCGGCGACCGTTGCCGACGCCCGAAAACAATTGCTCGAACAGCAAATCGTCGAAACTTTGCTGGAAATGGAAGCCGTCGCGCAAAAGACAACTGCCGACAAATTAATCGCCGCGCAAGTTGACGCTAAAATTCCCGCGCCGAGCGCCAAAGAAATTCAAGCGGTTTACGAAATCAATCGACAGGCAATCGGAGAAAAAACATTGGAAGAAGTTCGCCCGCAAATCGTCGGTTTTTTGCAGCGCGAGCCGAAACGGAAAGTTTTTGCCGATTTTGTTTCAAATTTAAAAATTAAATATAAAGCCGCGCCCGGCAAAGACGTAAACGCCGCGAATCCGAAACCGTTTGAAGTTCTGGCGACCGTCGGCGGCAAACAAATTTCCGTAGGAAGTTTCGAGGCGAAAAATAAATCGACGCTCAACGATTTGGAAGCCGACGTTTATGACAATGTGCGCCAATCGCTCGAAGAAATTGTTTATTTAAATCTGCTCGCCGCCGAAGCCAAAGCGCAAAATGTCGAGACGAGCGATTTAATCGCCCGCGAAATTACCGACAAAATGCGCGAGTTTTCCGACGGCGAGCGCGAAAAACTCGAATCGGCGCTGCAAACAAAACTTTTCCGAAAATACAACGCGAAAATATTATTAAAGGAAATCGCGTTCGTCGCGCAAAACGTTTCCGTTGACGGCGAACCGTCGCAAGGCGCGGCAAACGCGCCCGTAACGATTGTAATGTTTTCCGATTTTCAATGTCCGGCGTGCGCGGCGGCGCATCCGGTTTTGAAGCGAGTCGTCGCCGAATACGGCAATAAAGTTCGTTTCGTCAAACGCGATTTCCCTTTAACACAGATTCACGCGAACGCTTTCCGCGCCGCGCTCGCCGCCAATGCCGCAGGCGCGCAGGGCAAATTTTTTGAATACGTCGAATTGCTATACAATAATCAAAATTCGCTCGACGCCGCATCTTTGAAGGAATACGCATCGAAAATCGGACTCGACCGAAAACGCTTCGACGCCGATTTAGAAGGCGAAAAATACGCCGCCGAAATTCGCAAAGATATAGAAGACGGCAAAAAATACGGCATTTCCGCGACGCCGACAATCTTCGTCAACGGCGTCAAAGTTCGCCGGCTTTCGGCAAAAAGTTTTAGAGATGCGATTGAAAAAGCACTGAAAAAGTGAAGTTCAAAGTTCAGGGTTCAAAGTCGCCGGAAACTTACATTAAAATTGAACGCTGAATTTAACTTTGAACCTTAAACCTTGAACTTATAATTATGCGCCTTTATTTTTTAATTTTATTCGGTTTTTTATCTATGGCTTGCTCGAAAGAGCCGGAGCGTTCAAACGCCAGTATGAACGTCAACAAATCTAACGCCGGCGCGACCAAAACAACCGCGTCGCCAACTTCGAACGTTCCGGTTTACACTTATGAAATCGTCAACACATACAATCACGACCCGAACGCTTTTACACAGGGCTTATTTTTTCACGACGGGTTTTTATATGAAGGCACGGGCGGAGAAGGTAAATCGAGTCTCCGTAAAGTCGAACTCGAAACCGGACGCGTCGTGCAGCGGCAAAATCTGGATAAAGATTCGTTCGGCGAAGGCGCGACCGTTTTGAACGGCAAAATTTATCAATTGACGTGGCAGGAAGAAACGGCGTATGTCTATGACGCGGAAACCTTGAAACCTATAAATCAGTTTCGTTACCAGGGCGACGGCTGGGGTTTGACCAGCGACGGCAAAAACTTGTATATGACCGACAGCACGCACGTCATCCGCGTTCTCGACCCGGAAACTTTCAAGCCCGTGCGGATGATTTCCGTTTTCCGCGAAGACGGCAAACCGCTGATGCAGATAAACGAACTCGAATTTATAAAAGGCGAACTCTGGGCAAACGTCTGGCACTCGGAAGACCCGCGAATCTTAGGCAAACCGAATTATATCGCGCGCATCGACCCGCAAACCGGAAAACTTCTCGGCTGGATTGATTTGGACGGAATCTCGCCCGAAGACGTAAAACGCGGCAGCGAAAACACTTTGAACGGAATAGCTTACGACGCCGCAAACGACAGAATTTTCGTAACCGGCAAGAACTGGCGGAAACTTTTCGAGATAAAAGTGAAGCCGAAAACGTAGTACGATTACGCTCGAAACGGAGGATAATTTTATGTTGACAAAAATTCAGTATTACACGGACGAAAAGGGCAATAAAATTTCCGTTATAATTTCATTTAAGGATTGGAAGAAACTTAATTCGCGCCTGGAAAATCTGCAAAATAAACTCGGCATTTTAACGAGCGTTCAAAATGGAATAAACGAAGTTAAAGAATCGAGAAAAACAGGTAGAAAACTGCAATCTCTGACGGATTTTATCGATGAAAGTAGAAGTTAGAATTACCAAAAACTTCAAAAAGAAAGCAAAGCCATTGATAAAAAAATATTCTTCCTTTCTCGCCGACCTTGAAAAATTAGAAGCAGAATTGACGAAAAATCCTAAACTCGGTACGCCGCTCGGTAAAAACGCTTACAAAATACGTTTGAAAATCGATAGCAAAGGAAAAGGGAAAAGCGGCGACGCGCGAGTTATCTCTCGTCTTGAAAGCGAAATTCTCGGAACGATTGAAACGGAAGCCGAGAAGACGATTGTCAATTTAATTTCCGTTTATGACAAATCCACAAAAGCGTCTGTAACCGACGCGGAATTAAAACAACTTATAGAAAGTATGGAAATCTAAAATTATTCTTTGAATTCACGCTTCCGAAAAAAATTTCATCAAGCCATTTACATCCAAATCATAAACCGGCACGTCAAATTGCATTTTAAAATCTTCAAACTTCATTCCGTCTAGCAAAATCGGCTCGTCGGACTTTATAGTGTGTTTCGGAATAATGACGAAATCGCCTTTGATTTTATCTTTAACGGCGAGAAAATCCTGACCTGACAAAAGTCCGGCAACCGCCACGTCGCCGCCGAAATATGTGTTCGGAACGGCGGTAACGTAAAGCCGCGAACCGATTAAAGCATTTAACTTTTCAATTTGTTCGAGCAGAACGGGAGCGAACATCTCGCCCGTTAAAATCGTGCCGTGCAGCGAACTTTGAACTTTGAACTTTGAACTTTGAACTTTTGGTTTCGGAACAATCGCAATCGGATGTGTTCGCACATTTGCGGCGACAAATGAATCTGCATTCACAAATGTTTTCGACAAATTCCGCTTTTCCAGCTTTCTCAATAAACTTTCAAACGAATTGGTAAACGAGCGAATCATCCCAACGCCGTCTTCGATTTGCGGGTAATTGCCGTAATGTTTTCTGGACGGAATCGGCGCTTCGGCTTTGATGTAAATTTCATCGCCGAGAAAAGCGAAGGTTACGCCGAGGTTTTTACGAAATTCGGCTTGCAGTTTTTCGACTTCGGCGATTGTGCGGCGGCAAAATTCAGCCGTTACGCGCGTTAGTCTGTCGTCTGTATTGTAGCGCGTCAAAGCAACCGGAACGACCGCCGCCGAAACGATTTTCGGATGATGCGCCGCCAAATCGCGCAAGGTTTTTTCTAATTGTTTTCCGTCGTTGATTTCGGGACAAAGAACGATTTGCGCGTGAATTTCGATGTCGTTATCGAGAAGTTTTTGCAGTTTGCCGGAAATGTCGGCGCGGCTTTCGTCAACTCCTAAAAGTAAAGCGCGTGTTTTTAAATCGGTCGCGTGAACCGAAACATATTGCGGCGAAAGTCGCTGCTCGACGATGCGATTCATTTCATCTTCGGTAATCGAGCTTAAAGTCGTGTAATTTCCGTAGAGAAACGACAATCTGATGTCTTCGTCGCGGACGAAAAGCGACGGGCGCGCGCCTTCTGGGTTGCCTTTGCAGAAGCAGAAAAGGCATTCGTTGGCGCATTGGCGCGGCACGATTTGTTCAAATTCGATGCCGAAATCTTCGCCTTCTTCGCGCTCGATTTCGAGTTCCCACGTTTCGCCGTTC
>JALZOE010000010.1 GCA_030857325.1 Acidobacteriota bacterium | reverse complement strand
TGTTGCCGACTGTAAAAGAGGCGACGAAAATTTCCCGCTCCGGCTCGATTTCTTCGGGCGCGACGAGAACGACGTTTTTCAAATCGGCGGCGGCAACGTCAAACGAAGTTTCCGGCTCGTCGTCGCGAGCGGCAAATTTACCGAAGCTCGCCCGCAGTTTAACGCCTTCGGTAAAATAATCGGTTTTTATTTCAATATCGAGCGGCGCGTATGTGTGATAACGGCGGTCGTTGATGTGGTCGATTGCCGCCGTCAGCAATTCCTGTTCGAGTTTTTTGAGCGCGTCTTCAGCGTCGGTCGAAAATTTGTCCCACTGCATCAAAAGTTTGACGTTGTGCGGAACGAATTTTCCTTTGACGCCCAAATCCTGCGCTTCGGTGTCGAGCAGAATTTTCAGGCGTTCGATAATTTCGCTGGTCGCCAGATTACTCGCGGGCTTCCATTTTCTGCCCGTCAATTCGTCGAACATTCCGCCCAATTTGGTCAGAGTGCCGCGCACCAGCCAGTCGAACGAAAAAGTTTTTTTTGTCGGCGTAGGATTTTCAGTCGTCATTTCTCGCGTTATTTTAGCTTAAAAAAAAGCCGAATGAAAGACGGAAACCGATTCGGTATTCAACATTTCTCAATTATCATATATTATTTATGAGCGGGAACATTGAACTTTTCCGTTTCGTATGTTCTTCTCGAAAATGTTTTAAACTTTTCCCGTTTCAAATGAAAGAACTTTCCTTAAATAACAGTCGGCTCGACGGGCGTTACGAGATTCGCAACCAATTGGGGCGCGGCAGCTACGCCGAAATTTTCGTGGCGCGCGATACAATGGCGCTGCCCGATTCACCGCACGTTTTTGTCGTCATCAAGGCGCTCAACGTCTTTCTGCAAAACGACTTAGACCACGATTTGGAACGCACTTTAGTCGAGAATTTTCAAAACGAAGCGATTGCGCTCGACCGCGTGCGTCATCCGAATATTATCAGCCGCCTCGGACACGGCACGGCGCGCGACCTTCGCAACACGGTTTTTCATTATCTCGTTCTGGAATATCTGCCCGGCGGCGATTTGGCGCGGGCGTGCCGCGAGAAAAGTCTGAACTTAAACGAGGCGCTTTTCTACGTCGAACAGGTTTGCGCCGGTCTCGGACACGCGCACAAAAACGGAATTATTCACCGCGACATCAAGCCGCAGAATCTGTTGCTTACCGAAGACCGAAAAACGGTAAAAATCGCCGATTTCGGCGTCGCCCGAATGTCGCAGGAAACCGACACGCCGATTACGCGCGTCGGCACGAATATGTTCGCGCCGCCCGAACATTCGCCGATGCTCTCCGGGCAAACCGGAACGCTCGCCTTTTCGGAGCTGACGCCCGCCGCCGATATTTATTCGCTCGCCAAATCGGCTTACGTTTTAATCACGTGCGAATCGCCGCGCTTTTTCGCCAACCAGCCGGTTACGGAACTTCCCTTTGATATGCGGCAAAAACCGTGGGCGAAAAAGTTAATCGAAGTTCTGAATAAATCCACGCAGAACGACCCGCGCGAGCGTTATCAAACGGTCAACGATTTCTGGCAGGATTTATCGCTTATCAAAACGCTTGCCGAAGCCGAAGACGGCGAGGACGTAACCAGAATTTCAGACCGTCGAAACACAGTTCCGCAGCCGCACGTCGCCAAAGGCTACACGCCAATCGCGCCGCAGATTCCGCGCTTCGGCACGAAGCAGGATTTACGGCAGAATCCGAAATTGTCCGCGCTCGCCAATCCGCCGCTCGTTGTCAAAGTCGATGAAGCTAACAAAATACAGTCGCCGCTAAAGCCGCAGCCGCAAATTCAGGAAAATGCGCCGGTTTATAACGACGACGTAGTTTATCAAATGGAATCGCCGCCGCGCCGAAATAATTTTTTCCGGCGGTTCGCCGCTTTTGTCCTTGTCATCGGCATTTTCGCCGGAATTTTATACGCGACAAACATTTATCTGCGCGGGAGCGCCGGTCAATCCAAACAGCAGAACGGAATTGCCAACACGGACGTTAATCTGCGCCCGTCAGCCAGCGCCGCGGGCGAACCGCTCGGCGTCGTGCCGCAAAATTCGCGGGTGCGGATTGTAAAGTTAAAGGATAATTGGTATGAAATTGATGTCGTCGAATTCAGCCGCCCGAAAGAAAAGCCCTCGGATGCCGAACACGGATGGGTTAATAAACGGTTTATCGACGTGCAGGAATAAAGTCGGATTCAAAGGTCGAAATTTCGGATTAAAGACCAAAAAACTTTAATCTTTAATCTGAAATTCAGCATCGAAATCTGGAATTTTGAATCTTGAATCTGGAGTCCGCAATTTAAAATTTATATGAGTGTATTGGATAAAGTCAGACATTGGATAGACGGTGAAACGTCCGAACTCGTTTTGGAAGAAGCGGCGCGCGACGCGCAGGTCAAACCGCGCAGCCAGGCGGAAGAATTTATCGTCAAAATCGCCAAAGCCGTCGAAGAAGTGATGCAGCGCGAAATCGTTCCGCTGCCGCAGGGAACAACGATAATTCCGACCGAATACACGATATTTTTGAGCGAAGAAGACGATAAGGAATGGCAGGGCGTCAAGCGGCGCGGTTTGGAACAAGGGCTTTATCATATTTTAGCCGAGCGAGCCAAGGAAATCGCTTCCGGGAAAAGAAAGCTCGAAACGCAGTCTTTCGCCGTCGAACTGCGCGTTGACGGCACGCTCGAAAAAGGCGTCGTCCGCGTCTCGCACAGTTGGGAAGACAGCTCGAGCAATAAAACGAACGTTCTGACGCGTCCTAAAAACGCGCCGCCGCCGGAAACGAGAAACGAAACTTTGCCGCCGCCCAATTTCGTTACAAATAAAGCGGTTAATACGGTGCAGCCCGCTTTAAGCGTTCCGCAGTCGAACGTATCGCATTTGCCGACCGACAATCTGGAAGTGATGACGCACGTGCAGAAACGGCAGACGCCGGAGCTTTACCGTCTGGAAATCTGGCGCGACGGCGTGCGGCAGACGGTCATTCCCGTTTCTCAAAATGAAATCAGCATCGGACGCGGTTCTAAATCGAAATCGGTTGATGTCGTTCTCTCCGGCGACCCGGAAATCAGCCGTCGTCATCTGATTTTAACGCGCGACGACCACGGAAATTTTTCGCTGCTCAACGAAGGACGCAATCCGGCGATAATAAACGACCGTGAGCTTTCAATCAATCAGACTGTTTCGGTCGCACCCGGTATGTCGATTGCCGTGTGCAGTTATTTATTGAGAATTCAACCACAATAAAAAGTTCAAAGTTGTAACAGTTTGAACCTTGAACCTTGAACTTAAAAAATGGCTTGCCAAGACATAAAATATCAACGTCTTTGTTTCTATAAACTATTTGTTACTAACAATTTACAGATCGCTTTTCTTCGTCTTCGGTTATAATGTGAAATGTCGTTTCGTTTTCGGGCAATCGTTTAATTGACCGCGCCGGATTCGTCTGCAAAATTCGCGCGTCAATAAGCCGGTTGAATATAATTTTGAGCGTCAAAACTTCCCGGTTGATCGTTTCTCTCGACATTGCCGCTTTTGTCTTTCTCGACGTTTGACCGCTTCGCCAGGTGATAAATTTTTCTACGTCTTTTGTCTCAATCCGATTGACCCTTGTTTTGCCGAAGAAAGTTTTAAGCGACTTACAAGCAAAATAATAACGATTGTATGTAACCGATTCCCTAGTCAGAAAATATATTCAAACAGCAAACCTTAATATCTCAGCTAAACACATAACTGAAACGTCTAACTCAAAAGATTATTTAAGTGAAATTTATTTTGGAGTATAAACAATGAAGTCTCTCTTACAATTAATTTTATCTTTTATCTTTGCCGGTTGTATTGGAGTAGAGGCAGCCGACAAAAAAAATAAACAAACACAAAACTCAATCAATAAGACTGTTGTCTTTATAATACCCGATGGTTTTATGCCGGTTAAAATGCCATCCGACAAAATTGGTTTGATGATGCTCAGTCCCGACAAGCCTGCCGGAATCTTTCTTGCTTATACACCTGAGAATCAAAGGTCGGAAAATTTTATAATTGAGCTACGAATAATGTATGAAGAATTTTTTATTAATGATGAAGACATTAAATTTGATTGGAAAGAATCAGTATTACGCACGCACGAAGGGGTAACAAACGAAACCGGTAAAGTATTTACAGCGGTTGCAAAAGATAAAGAACTTCAAGTTGCTACTTATATAAAGACGATAGCCGAAGGTCAGGATGTCGTTTACGGTTATTTTGCAATGAAAAACACAAAAAGCAAAGAGAACAGCGCGGAGTTTATTGATGAGCAAGGAAAAGGAATCAGTGAGTTTGAGAACTTTTGGAGGACTGTCAAAGTTCAAGGGTAAAAAAACACTCTGCTCAAGATATTCAAAAATTACTGCTTAATTGCAGTAAATTAGTAAGCAGAATTAATTCGCCGTTACTTTATAACCTTTGATTGTCGCTTGTTTCATTTTGTTTTAATCCTTCCTTTTTGAATTGATTGAATGTTTCAATCTATAAATAATATACCGTAACTGGAATAACGTATCAAGCTAGAAAATACCATTTGCGGAATATTTTTTTATAAAGTAAAATTCTGCTTATGAAATTGATTAGCGCAAAAGACGCGGCGGAAAAGTTGGGCGTTAGTGATAGACGAATCCGGGCGATGATTAAAGAAGGCAAAATAAAAGCCGTCAATGTCGGCGGCGGCTATGTCATTGAAGAAATCGAACTGGAGAATGTAAAAACATTCGGCAAAGCCGGGCGACCGAAGAAAGCCGCCGCGCGGGAATAATTTTTGAACGAAGAAAAAAACGGACTTAATTCGTAAATTCGTTTATTTCGTAAGTTCCGCAAAAACTAAAAGTGAAAAGGTTTAAAGATATTGTGAATCATTTAGAACGCTCCGACGCGGGATTCGAGCGAGACGCTGAAATTGAAGCGATTCGAGAAAAAAGGAGATTATACCAAATAGTTATAAAACTAAATGTCGGCATAATCTCGATTCTTTGCGCTGTGTATGCCGTCTATATGCAATTTTGAACAAAGAAAAACGGCTTGAGCGTCCATTCTCAAACCGTCTCTTTCAGTTCTTTGACAACTGAATAAGCTAATTGCAAAAGCAGTCTATCAAAATACTTTGATAACTCGCAAGCCTGAATCTAATAATGTATCTGTTACTTGTTTTTATAGAGTGTTACCTAGTGATAGAATACTAATTTAGATACAGTGTATATCACTCTGTAACACTCCGTAAGTATAAGTAAAATAAGTGGTTTATGGCTTACCAAGTAATCGCCCGCAAATGGCGACCGCAAACATTTGAAGAAGTTACCGGGCAGGAAGCGATTACGCGAACGCTGCGGAACGCCGTCGAATATGATCGCCTGCATCACGCGTATATTTTTTCGGGCGCGCGCGGCGTCGGGAAGACGACGACGGCGCGCCTGCTCGCCAAAGCCTTAAACTGCCGCAAAACCGATAAGCCGAATCCGACGCCGTGTCGAGTTGACGACCCGACGGCGTGCGTTTCCTGTAAAGAAATTGCCGAAAGCCGCTCGATTGACGTTCTCGAATTCGACGCCGCTTCGCACACCGGCGTTGACGACATCCGCGAAATAATTTTAGAGAGCATCAACATCAATCCGGCGCGCGACCGTTTTAAGATTTTTATTATCGACGAAGTTCATATGTTATCGAATTCGTCGTTTAACGCGCTTCTGAAAACTCTGGAAGAGCCGCCGCCGCGCGTCGAGTTTATAATGGCGACGACCGAGCTGCATAAACTTCCCGACACGATTTTGTCGCGCTGCCAGGAATTCGAGTTTCGCACTATTCCGCTGCAAAAAATTTACGAGCGCATAAAACTGGTTGGCGAGGCGGAAAAAATCGACATCTCCGACGAAGCGTTAAAGGAAATCGCCCGCGCCGGTCAAGGTTCGATGCGCGACGCGCAAAGCGCGTTCGACCAGGTTATCAGTTTTTCGGGGAAAAGCATCGGCATCGAAGACGTGGCGGTCGCGCTCGGAATCGCGGGCGCGGAAATGCTGGCGCGCGTCTCGAAGGCAATTGCCGCAAACAAACCTGCCGAAGCCTTGAAAGTCGTCGATGAATTGATTTCTCGCGGTCAGGATTTGCGAAATTTCTGCCGCGATTTACTGGCGTTTTTCCGCGATTTACTCGTTTTCAAAATGGCGGGCGAAGCCGAAAATCTTTTTGACACGGCGATTTTAAGCCGCGAGGAATTAAAAATCAATTCCGACCCTTTTTCCGAAGCCGATTTAATTCGTTTTTTTAATTCGCTTGGCGAAACCGAAACGAAACTACGCGAAGCGACGCAGCCGCGCTATGTTCTGGAAATCGGCTTGGTAAAACTGGTCGAAATGCGCCGCGTCGTTTCCGTAGAAAAGATTTTGGAGCGTCTTGTAAAGCTCGAAAATGTGCTGGCGAACGGACATTTGCCAATCGAAGCGAAAATCGACTCTCCGAAACCTGTGCCGCCGAATTTGTCGGATTTTGCCGAACCGACGCCGGAAAAAAAAACTTTAACAATTGATTTTCCGCTCGACGAAGTTCCTTTTGCGGTTTCTTCACGCGCCGTTCCCGTCCCGATTGTCGAAAAAACAGAAGCAAAACAAAGCGCGCCGCCGGAATTTGTTTCGCAATCGGCGTTTGTTTTGCCGCCGGAATTTATTCCGGTGATAGAAGAACCGGAAAACCTGTTTCCCGAAACAGAAAGCGAAGCGTTCGTTTCGTCGATTCAGCCGCAGGAAAATTCTGTTCAAAGCGGTGATTCGTGGGCGGAAAAACTCGCGTCGATGCCGGTAAAAACGCCGCAGATTACCGCCGAAGAACTCGAACACGTCGAAGACGCCTGGCTTGACGCCGATTTTGACCGCAAACTTCTTCAATCGGGCGACAACTTAAATCAGATAAAAAACATTTATCGATTGGTTGAAACTCTGCTCGAAAAAAGTTCGCAAAATCCATTTGCGGACGGAATCGAATCCCTGAACGCCGGAAACGGAACGGCTTTTGCGCCTGCCAAAGAAAAATCTTCATTTGCGATGCCCGCGTTTGAAAAAGAGGAAATCTCGAATGAAATGCCCGTTTTGCCGGAAAATCCGACCGACGAACAACTCTGGGAATACGCGGAAAATCACCCGCTCGTTAAAAAGGCGATGCGGATTTTTCGCGGAAAGATAATCGAAGTCAGGCGAACGCCGGAATCGACCTAAAATTCTCAAAAAATTTTGCAACTTAAAAAATAATTTTACGTTCAATAATTCGGAGGTAATTTTCAAATATGCGCGAACCCTGGATTGCAGGAATTTTAAGTTTTTTTCTTCCCGGCGTCGGACAGATTTATAACGGCAGAATCGTCGTCGGCATTTTGTGGCTCGTTTTAACCGGATTTTCGTGGATCGGCTCGGCAGGCACGCTCGGCTGGATTGTTCATATCGCCGCCGCGTGGTGCGCCTACAGTTACGCCAAAGATAACCCGATTAGATAACAGACAAGTTGTTCATTCGCTCCTCCTTTTTGCCCGGTGTTTTGCGACGCCGGGCTTTTTTTGTTTTTCAAACCGTATTAAAGTAAAGTAAGGTTACAAAAGTCTTAAGTGTTTAACGGTAAGCGGCATGTTTGAGAATTTTCTTTCGCTTACCGTTAAACACTTACCGCTTGCCACTAAAATTTTATGGTTAAAGAAGGAATTCCGTTTATTGCCGTTCCCGTTTTGCTGGCGCTCGTTTTAGCGTTTTTTCAAATCTGGATTGGCGTCGCTGCTTTTGTTCTGCTCGCGCTGTTTATGGCGTATTTTTTCCGCGACCCGAAACGAACCGTTCCGACCGAAGCGAATATAATCGTTTCCGCCGCCGACGGCAAAGTTACGAGTGTCGAAAACCGCGAGGACGGCAAATTCGTCAGCGTTTTTCTCTCTCCCGTCGATGTTCATATCAACCGCGCGCCGATTGCCGGGCGCGTTGTCAAAGTCGAACTGCTGCAAGGCAAAAAAGCGCCCGCGACCAGCAATCAAGCCAGTCAAACGAACGAAAGAAACGCGCTCACGATTGAAGGCGAAAAAATGACGGTCGTCTGCACGCAGATTGTCGGCATTTTAGCCAGACGAATCGTCTGCTGGCGCAAGGCGGGCGATACGGTCGAACTCGGCGAAAAATACGGCTTGATAAAATTCGGCTCGCGCACCGATTTGCTGATGCCGAAAAACGTCAATATAGCCGTAAAAGTCGGCGATAGAGTCGTCGGCGGCGAAACCATTATCGGAAGACTCGGAGAATAGGTGTTAGGAATTAGGTATCAGGTGTTAGATAAAATACTGAAGCCAAAACCTAAAACCTAATTCCTAACACCTAAAACCTATTTTTATGGAAACCGAAGAAACAAAACCAGCTCACAGAGGCTTAAAAAAAGGTTTATACGTTATTCCGTCGGCGTTTACGGCGGCGAATATTGCGATGGGATTTCTGGCGGTTTTGTCTTCCGTGCGCGGTTTTCAGCTTATCGCGGCGAACCCGGAACAAGCCGCCGTTTATTTCGGCTACGCGGCGAAAGGCATTGTTTTGGCGATTGTTTTCGACACTTTAGACGGCAGAGTCGCGCGTATGACCAGAACTTCGACCGAAATCGGCGTCCAGCTCGATTCGCTCGCCGATGTTTTGACTTTCGGCATCGCGCCGATTGTGATGATTTACGCCTGGGCAATCGGCGCGACTTTCGACGAATCGAACTCGCTTCACGGCTTCGGCGTTTTCGTTCTCTTTATGTATCTGATGTGCGGAACTTTCCGACTCGCCCGATTTAATTTACAGGCGACGCGCCCGCGCGTTCTGATGGAAGGCACGCCGAAAGTCGATAAGAAAAATTTCGTCGGTCTGCCGATTCCGCCCGCCGCCGGACTGCTCGCGGCAATCGTCTATCTCAATCCGCTTCCGCTCAGTGTTTACGACGATAATGGATCGAATTTATACACGATTCTGATGATGATTTTGATGGCGGTTCTCGGTTTGCTGATGGTCAGCACGCTTCGCTACACGAGTTTTAAAACGGTCGGCGGCGGCAGAAGAAGCGTTTATTTAATTCTGGTTATCGCGGCGGTCGGAATGCTCGTCTGGCTTTTTCCGCAGTATATGCTTTTTCTCATCGCCTTTTCCTACGTCGCGCACGGCATTATTTGGTATCTGCTCGGATTTTTGCGCCCGCACCGGCGAAAACTCGAAGTCGGTGAAAAAACCGGAAACTTATAAACCCTCTTTTTATAATTAGAAGTTACGCAGTTGGATAAAATGATTACAGATTAAAAATCGTTTTCTGTTTGATAGTTAATAGTCGATAGCGAAAAGTTGATAGCCGCGTGTCCTGACTTTTCACTGTTTGCTATTAACTATTCACTCACCTTTCAGTTATTTTTGTTTCAACTGCTTAACTTCTAATTATAAAAAAAATCGGCTGTAAAATTAAATCGACGCTGTTCTAATCGATTTTCCCTTTTCAATCGGAATTACGTCGGATGAATTTTTGCGGCGTCGTTTATTATCAGGTTCTTCCCCGTCGCCGAAATCTTTTCTTCCGCTGACGACGACCAGCAAAATCAAGACGATAAATAAAAGCGCCACGGCGGTTATGTGCAGGACGAAATCAAAAAGACTGTGAACCAGAACGGCGAAACATCCGGCGAGCGCGCCGACGGCGACGCCGCGCAGATAACGATTGGAAGTTTTCGCGTGGCGCAGACCGGCGCGGAAAAGTTGATAGACGAAAAACGCGCCGATGATTAAGCCGACGATTCCGGCGTCCGCCAGAATTTGCAGATAATCGTTGTGCGCCTGCTCGACCCGCTCCAATCCGTTAAACGAATCATACGGCGTATAGGCGACGCCGAACGCTCCGTATCCCGCGCCGAACGGGAGATTATTTTTGATAACGTCGAGCGTAACGCTCCAGATATGCGTCCGGTTGGTCGTAAAATTACTCGAAGTCGCGGTTTCGGCAAAACGCGAAAGCGAAGATTCGCCGCCGATAAGCACCGCGCCCACGATAATCGTCGCAATCAATACAACTGCGAAAGCGATTTTTACGCCAAACTGCCCAACGCTTTTTGTTTTTGCCGTGATAATTACAAGAAAGAATATCTCCGCCAGCAATGATACTAAACCGCCGCGCGAGCCGCTCAAGAGCAGTGCGACGCCCATCAAACCGATTGCCGTAATATAAATGAGCCGCTTGTCGCGCGGAATCGCTCCCGTAAACAACAGACCGAGCGGAACGGCTATCGTCATTTCCATATACGCGGCAAAATTGTGGCGATTGACAAACGAGCCGAAAGGCACGGCAAATTGAGTTTCATAAATGCCGTAGATTTTATTCGGGCTTAAAAATGCTTGCAGAATAGCGAAAAAAGCGTAGGCGAATCCGAAAATCGTAACGAACGAAATTATCGTTTTCAGACGCTTTGCGCTGTCGATAAAGGTTAAAAGGGCAGCGAGAAAAATCAGATACGCCAGAAAATGAAGCGCGGCAACCTGCGTCCAGAACGGTTCGAGCGAAATCGTGCGCGGAATGCCGTCGATGCCGGCGGTTTCCGCCAGCGAGCCGAAAGGAACGATTTGCAGAATGCCGTAAACAAATGCCGCCGCGAACGGAATTTGAATCGAACTTGTATTAAACCGCAATGCGCCGCTCGAAAAGGCGTCGATTGCCCACAGACCGGCAATCGCTATTGTCATCAAATAAAAAATCGCGATTGACGGCTGGTGAACCGCGCCGTAAGCCAGCGTCGTAAACACAATCGCCGCGCACAGCAGAAAGATTATTATTTTACTTGCCCAGGTTGTTTCGGTGTCTTTAGTCATTAAAAGTTTCAGGTTTCAGGTTTCAGGTTTCAGGTTTCAGTTATTTTAACTGGAAACCAGAAATCAGAAACCCGAAACTTTATTTGAGCCTTTCCAGCTTAAAATCGTCATACCAGAATGTTCCGACAATCGGGCAATCCGCGCCGCAGAAAACGCGCGTCGTGCGAATGCCGACGGCTTCGGCGTTTTCCGGCGCGGTAAATTCGATTTTTACCAATTGCCAATCGTTCGTTCCGGCTGGAAAAGGCGGGCTGAAAGCGATATTTTTACTACCGTTCGAGTCGAATATTTCCAGATTCGGCGCGCCGCCGCTTTTTAAGTTTTCCGTCCGAAGCCGGAAACTCAATCGATACTTCGCTTTCGGTTCGACCGTTATAATCTGGTAAATAGCGTAAAGCATCGGCTGCGCGTAACCGCTGAAAGTAACGCGCAGGCTGCGATTGCCTTCAAACTTCTGCGTCGGGTCGAGCTTGACATCCATTTTCTCGACCGGGGATACCTGCCAGCCGAAATAAACGTCTTTCGCCTCGCCAATCGGTTTTTCAAAACCGCCGTTTTGAAAAGTTTCGGCTTTGGCGTCCGGCTCGATTCCGAGTTGGCGGACAAATTCGAGCGCCGACCGCAGGAAACCTTTTTCGTAGAGTGCCTGCGCGATAATGCGCGCGCCGCCTGCGTTCGCCTGTTTTTCTTCTTCGGAAAGTGTGTTCCAAACGCGCAGGCTGTCTTCGGCGCGCCCTTTGCCCGCATAAAATTTCGCTAGTCCGGCGCGCGAATCCGGCGCGTTTCCGGCAATTTGTTCAAGCCGCGCCGTGTCCTGCTCGAAATATTCCCACGCAATCGAGAAAACCTGCTCGCGGTAAATCGAACTGCTTTCCGCCGCCCGCGCCAATTCGAGAAACGCTTCATCGCTCCGATTTTGGCGCAGATAAAAATTTCCCAGATGCCAGCGCGGAAAAGTATAATTCGGAGCAAGCCCGACCGCTTTTTGCAAAGCCTTTTCCGCCTTAACAGCGTCTCCCGCCTGTTCGCGGTCACGCCCGTATTCAATCCACCAGCGAAAATCGGCGGGCGAAAATTTGACGACCCGTTCGAGATTGATTTCCGCCGCGTTTACGCCGGAATTGTTCGTATTGACGAACAGCCAATTCGCCGCCGGGTCGTTCGGCGCGAAATCGACGGCGATTTGAGCAATGTTTTTCGCGCCCGAGTCCGTCGGCGAAGTCAGTTCCGCCAGCATATTGCCGAGCTGCCGCCGAATCGCCGTCCAGCCGAAAACCAGCACGACAATCAAAGCGGCGGCAATCGCCGCGCGAACAATCGGCGACCGCGAATCCAAAACTTTTATTTGTGATTGGTTTGTTTCCGGCACGATTTAAGAAAATTTACGATTTTCGATGCGGCAACGATTAATATAATTTTTGTAAAGAAATTATCTTGACAATTTAGTTTGAGAAAGGCAAATTTCACCGCCGAACGGCGAGACGCGTGTGCGCCGAATTTGCATTTTTCCGGTTTCTTTCTTAGTCTATCGGCAATGATTCCTGACAAACAAACACGCGCCGCCGAAATTATCGAACGTCTCAAAAAAGAATATCCCGAAGCGCGCTGCGCTCTAAATCACGCGAACGCTTTCGAGCTTTTGGTGGCGACGATTTTATCCGCGCAATGCACAGACGAGCGCGTTAATATAGTTACCGAAACTCTTTTCCGCAAATATCGCCGACCACAGGATTATTTAAATGTCGAACAAACAGAACTCGAAGCCGACATTCGTCCGACCGGATTTTTTCGCAACAAAGCCCGAAGCATTCAGGGCGCGTCCGAAAAAATTATCAACGATTTCGGCGGCGAGATTCCGCAGACGATGGAAGAAATACTAACCTTAAACGGCGTCGCCCGGAAAACGGCAAACGTCGTTCTGGGAAACGCCTTCGGCATCCAGTCCGGCGTCGTCGTCGATACGCACGTTTCGCGTCTGTCGCAAAGATTGGGTTTAACCGAAAATGTAACGCCCGAAAAGATTGAAAAAGATTTGAGCGCGATTGTGCCGCGAAAACACTGGATAATGTTTCCCCACTGGCTGATTTTTCACGGGCGGAAAATCTGTCAGGCGAGGAAACCGAAATGCGAAATCTGCGTTTTAAACGACGTTTGTCCGAAAATCGGCGTTACCCGAATATCTTCCGAAAATCGACTTTGATGTCTTCGCTTTCAATTTCCTGATTGTGAAATATTTTCTCGCCTTCCTGCGTGGTAACGAAAATTGTTTGTCCGAACGGTTCAATCGTCCAAACGGCTTTTATCCCGAAAGACACCAGCATTCTTGCTTTTTCAAGCAGGTCTTGAATATTTTGGCTTGCCGAGATTACTTCGATTGCTAAAATCGGCATTTTCGGGTATCTGACAAAATCCTGTAAGAAATTAGGATTAATTGTTTCTTTAGAGTAAACGCTGATGTCGGGCGTAATACCTTTTTCAATGTCGAGCGTTAATTCGGGCAAGGCATCGATTTTTTCGTTTTCAAAAAGCTGGCGCAAAATCCGATTGCAAATAAAACTGTGGTTAAACGACGGTATTTCCCTTTCCTCTGTTTGTTCTTCGACGATTTCTTCGACTTCGGTTAACATCATAATCACCTTTGAAAATTTTTCTCACAGTTTAGCACAAATTATTAAAATTCGATTCCCTGCTGCGCGTAGATTCCGGCGTGAAACGGGTGTTTGATTTCCTTCATTTCCGTTACCAAATCCGCCGCTTCGACAAGCGCGGCGGGCGCGTTTCTGCCGGTTAAAACTAGGTGCAGATTCGGCTGTTTTTCGCGGACGGCTTTGATTTCGTCGATAACTTCGGTCAAATCGAGAAATTTATAATCGAGAACGTAAACGAGTTCGTCAAAAACCAGCAAATCGTAATCTTCCGAACGCATTTTTTCGACGCACAGCGCCCACGTTTCCTGCGAAGTTTTAATATCCTGTTCCGGGTTGTTCGTGTCCCACGTAAAGCCGTCGCCCATCGTGTGAACTTCGATGCCGAGTTCTTCCGCCGATTCGTGTTCGCCGTAGCGGTCGGTTTTCGCTTTCATAAACTGAATCATACAACAGCGCATTCCGCGTCCCGCCGCGCGCATCATCAAGCCGAGCGCGCACGTCGTTTTGCCTTTGCCGTCGCCGGTGTTGACCATCAGCAAGCCTTTCGTGTTTTCTTTGTAGCCTTCGCGCCGCCATTTATAGCGTTTTTCTTTTGTCATAAATTTTGAAAAAGATTTAGCCACGAATTACACAAATAACACGAATTATAAAACTAAATTTTATTCGTGTTATTTGTGTAATTCGTGGCTGATTTTCTTTTGTAATTATCAACCCGGACTCAATTCGAGTTCGTCTTTTATCTTCGCCGAATTTTCGCGCGATTTTTCAACTGCTTCGACAACAGTGCGGACGATTTCGCGCTCCTTTTCGTCCCAATCGCCCTGCACACGGTAGCCTGCCGCGTTTTTGTGTCCGCCGCCGCCGAATTTTTCGGCGACGCGGGCGACATTTACGCCGTCTTTCGAGCGCAGACTGACGCGGAAAACTTCCGGCTCGACTTCGCGCATATAGATGACGGCTTCGACTTCTTTTGCGGCGAGCGGAATATTCACAAAGCCGTTGTTATCGCCGTCAACCGCGCCGCTTGATTCCTTCATCTCGACGGTTTGCCGCATCCACGCGACTTTTCCGGTTTCGTCGCGCTTGACCGTCGATAAAACCTGCCGCATCAATTCGATTCTGCTCCACGGATATGAATTATAAACGGCTTCGGAGATTTGCGCCGGTTTAACGCCGACTTTGACGAGTTCGGAAGCGACTTTTAACGTGCGTTCAGTCGTATTCGGAAAATGAAAACTTCCCGTGTCGGTAACGAGCGCCAGATAAACGCATTCGGCGATTTCCTTTGTGATGCGCCCGCCGATGGCTTTGCAGAGATTGTAAATCATCTCGCCGACTGCCGAAGCGGTCGCGTCAATCCAGTTTATCGAACCGAAATGAGCGCACGTCGAGTGGTGGTCGATATTGACGACAAATTGATTTTCGAGATTTTTGATATGCGGGCGGGCAACGTCGGAACATTCGATGACGAAAATCGCGTCGTATTCGCGGTCGATTTCTGAAACTTTGCGGATTTCGTCCGCGCCGGGCAATTGCAGGTAAGCCGCCGGAATGCCGTCGCTGGCGATGACTTCGGCGTTTTTCCCCAGAGAACGCAACAGCCAGCACAAGCCCAGAGAAGAGCCGATGCCGTCGCCGTCCGGTCGAACGTGCGTGGTAATGGCGAAATTCTGTTTGTTTTCAATTAACTCGACAACTTGACTCAGCATTTATAAACAACGGAGAACGAATAATGAAAATTGGAAAATACTAATGTTTTCTATTTTCCGCTTTCCGTCTCCGTTTCTCCATCTACATTTATTTCTTCCAATAACTCGTTGACGCGCCGCGCATTTTCCTCAACCGTGTCGCGAACGAAATTAAGCAGCGGCGGATGACGCAGATTCATACTTTGCGCGACCTGCTGGCGAACAAAGGAAGCGGCGTTCTGTAAAGCCTTTAACGCGTCTTTTATCTCTGTCTCGCTGCCTTCGACGACGACGAAAACTTTTGCTTCGCGAAGGTTTTCCGCAACCCGCACATCCGTAACCGTTACAGACAGAAGGCGCGGGTCTTCGAGTTCGTAACCGACAATCTCGGTAATTTCCTCGCGCAGGGTTTCGGCTAATTTTTCCGGTCTTCTCATTTCTCGTAATGAAACCGACACGAAACGATAACTATTTCTTCGGCGGTTACTTTATAAATTAAGCGATGTTCCTTTGTAATTCGTCTTGACCAAAGCCCTCTAAATTCATGTTTCAAAGGTTCGGGCTTGCCGATTCCCGAAAACGGATTGCGTTCGACATCTTATGATAATTTCAAAAATTTTCAGCAGGATACGTTTATCTTCTTCAGCCCAATTTTTCAAATCATTAAAGGCTTTTGGAAGAAACGCTATTTTTTGCATAAATCATCAAGGTCATCAATACCAACGTAAATAAAGTTTTCGGGATGCTCCAATTCGCGCAATGATTCTTCCAAATGTCGGCGATTGGCTTCGGTCGAAAGAAGATATTCCGTCGTGTCTTGCTTCTTTTCTTCAACCAAAACAATTACTTCGACTTGCGTTCCGACCGGCAAATCAGGCGCGAAAATCTCGACCGTTCCGTTTTCCTTGACGACTGTTTTTTCTCTGATTCCGGTAATCACAAAATTAGTAGTAAGTGGTGAACGGTAAGCGGCAAGTGAAAAATCCGAACAATACACACCTAGTTACTTACCGTTCGCCGCTATTAAAGTTCCGTGGCGGCGGTTCTTTCGATGACGTAGGCTTCGATTTCGTCGTCAACCTTGATGTCGTTGAAATTGACCAGACCGATGCCGCATTCAAACCCCTGACGAACTTCACTCACGTCGTCTTTAAAGCGTTTGAGCGAATCGATGTCGCCCGTCCAGAAGACAACGCCGTCGCGGATAATGCGGGCTTTCGCCTGGCGGCGAACAAGTCCGTCTGTTACGCGGCAGCCGGCAATTGTTCCGACTTTGGAAACTTTGAAAACTTCCTGCACAAGGGCTTTGCCAAGAATGACTTCTTTTTCGATGGCGTCGAGCATTCCAATCATCGCGGCGCGAATTTCTTCTTCGACCTTGTAGATAATTGAATGCAGGCGAATATCGACATCTTCCTGTTTGGCAACGTCGGCGGCGCGCGATTCGGGGCGCACGTTGAAGCCGATAATGACAACCGCCGTCTGCGTATTGTCGGCTTGCGTCGCCGAAGCGAGAAGCACGTCCGATTCGGTAATCGCGCCGACGCCCGAACGAATGACCCGAACCTTGACCTTTTCGCTCGAAAGTTTTTCGAGCGTCGAGCGCAGAACTTCCGCCGAACCCTGCACGTCGGTTTTCAGCAAAACCAGCAATTCCTTGACTTCCGCCAAACCGAGCGATTCGATGCCGCGCTTGGTCGTCTTGAGCATAGCCACGCTGCGGGCGTGCATTTGACGCTGACCGGCAATCGTCTGCGCTTTATCAATATCGGAGACGACTTGAAAAGTATCGCCCGCCTGCGGAACGCCCTGCAAACCTAAAACTTCGACCGGCGTT
>JALZOE010000572.1 GCA_030857325.1 Acidobacteriota bacterium | reverse complement strand
GTATGTCTGTGCGTCGGCTTCAATCGGAAGCATTACCGCAAAGACGAACATCATCATAAATATTGCTATAATTTTTTTCATTGCTCTCAGTTCTCCTCTTTCTATTCAAAGTCAAAATTTTCGTCCGGGAGAGAAAATTTATCCTAAATTTCAAGTAACGAACCTTTTCGCATTGCGGTAAATTCGATGAAATGCAAATCAAAGTCGTTGGCTTCAAATTCGGGTTTCTCCAAAACTATAATATAAAAGCCGTGAAAAGTCATAAAACTAATCACGGCTTCGATTCGTTCGCTGCTTTTTTAGAAATTAGTAGCGACGTTTTTTCTTGTTCAGCACGTAGGTATAAAGCGCGCCGCTGCCCGCGCCGATTAGAGCGCCATAACCCGCGCCGCGTTTGCCTCTGGCGATGCCGCCGATAAGCGCGCCGCCGCCGGTTGCGACGCCGACGTTAATCAGATTGCGATGGCGACGATAAAAGCTCGGACGTCTTGCCACCGCGTAACCCGCCGTGCGGTAACGCGGCGCGGCATAATTGCGGCTGTAATTCGTTTTTTTCGCCACGCGGCGATGACGCGGACAACCGGCGTGCGCTTCGGATGTGAGCGGCAGACCGAGCATCAATACAAATAAAACCATCAAACTTGCTGTTATTTTCTTCATTGTTCAAATACTCCTTGAAAATTTTATAAAAAGTTTTGTTCTTCGTTCCGTTTGTAGATTTGGCAACCATTGTGCCAAAAAGGGGAAATTACAAGTTTGTCAACAGTTTAGAAAAATTACGCCGTCTTTTGCCGCATTTGAGCAACACTATATCGTCAAACGATAACCGATATAGTATAAATTTAAAAACAAAAGAAAGTGTTTCGGCTCGGTTTCTACATAAACAAAAACCGCAATCGCAAAATTGAAATTTTTCGGGCTTTTATTGTAAAGAATTTGTGATAAATTTTTAGAAGACAAATTTTTTAATAAATTAAGTTTTGTCGAACGAAAAAACTGTTTCGGAGTTAATTTTACGCGTTCGGCGAAAGGGAAATTAAAGCAATGAAGTTTATTCGCTATTCAAAATTCAAAGGTTTCGATGTGTCGGGCGTCAATCTCGGCGATTTAATGCAGTCGCTGTCGGATTCGCTTCTCGATTCCGGCTATAACGAAGATTATTACTGGACGCGCCAGAGAAACGAAACGGACGATTCGCTCGATGCTTTGCGGCAGGCATTGATTCAAGCGCTTCTGGAACAGGGAATGTTGTCGGAACAGCAAATCAAGGAAATGCTCCGCGAAAACGAGGGCAAATTCAAAGGCTCGCTGCTCGAAGAACTGGTCAACCAACTCATCGAAAGATTGGTCGAAGAAGGTTATTTGAATTTAAAGGAAGTCGAGCAGCCGCAGGCGCAGCATCAGCGGCAACACGGTCAGGGCGACGGACGAGGCGAAGTCGGACAGGCAAAGGAGCGCGACATTCGTTTTGAAGTTACCGAAAAAGGGCTTGATTTTCTCGGCTACAAAACTTTGCAGAAACTTCTTGGCAGCGTCGGCAAATCTTCAATCGGCAGACACGACACCGCGCATCTCGACACGGGAATCGAAGCGAGCGCGGCGTCGAAGCAGTATGAATTCGGCGACACGTTAAATCTGGACGTGAACGCGACCTTGATGAGCGCGCTTGCCCGCGAAGGTTTGGGCGTTCCGCTCAATCTCGAATACAAGGATTTATACGTTCACCAGCAGGATTATCAATCGTCGTGCGCGACCGTCGTGATGCTCGACTGCTCGCATTCGATGATTTTATACGGCGAAGACCGTTTCACGCCCGCCAAAAAAGTCGCGCTCGCGCTGGCGCATCTGATTCGCACGCAGTATCCGGGCGATTCTCTGAAAATCGTTCTTTTCCACGACGGCGCGGAAGAATTGCCGATTGCAAAATTGGCGACCACCCAAGTTGGACCGTATCACACGAACACGGCGGAAGGTTTGAAGCTCGCCAGAAGAATCTTAAACGCGCAGCGCAAGGATATGAAGCAAATCGTAATGGTTACGGACGGCAAACCGACCGCCGCTTTCGTCGAACCGTCGAACGCCGCGTTTTTCCAACATCGCCGTTATTCGCAATCGGTCAAAGGCGAGAAAAAACTCCTTTACAAAAACTCGATGGGCAACGACCCGTTCGTGATGGCGGAGACGATGAAG
>JALZOE010000146.1 GCA_030857325.1 Acidobacteriota bacterium | reverse complement strand
CAGTTATGTATACCTGATTATTTTAGTTTTGTCTCTTTTCGGCGTGATATCACTGCGGTTTTATATTTTTTACATGGTTGCGATTGCGGTTGTGGGAAGTTTTGCGATTGGATTAAACAATTCCCCTCAATCTCTTTTCAGACGACTTGCAGCCATTATTTTAATGGGCTTGGGAGTAACCTATCTGGGAGTTTTAAACAGAGCGGGTACGCAATTTCAAAAATACGGTAGTTTAGAAGTCGCTCAAAGCACACGTACCGCCTTAGCTACCAGTAGTACCGTCGGCAAGGTCAATTCGGGATACGGAGAAGATGTAGATGTTTCAACGACTGAAGGAGCTATTTCGGCGATTCCTTTAGGAGTTACTTATCTGATGCTGGCGCCTTTTCCCTGGCAGATACAAAACTTTCGGCAGGCAATTACGTTGCCTGAGATGATTTTGTGGTGGTCTTCGATTCCGTTGTTAATTATGGGATTGTGGTACACGGTAAAACATCGATTGCGGAGCGCTATCGGTATTTTGCTTTTTACCTTTATGCTGATTATTGTGTATTCGATTTTCCAGGGAAATGTCGGAACGGCATATCGTCAACGCGCCGGGATTCAGGTTTTTCTCTTTATTTTTATTTCTGTCGGTTGGTCGCTCGTACAGGAAAAACGAGAAATTCAAGCTCATCTTAAAAAACTTAATCAGCAAAAATTTAATAAAAGACTTCAAGTCGAAGTTTAAAAACTCTTACCGGTATTAATTAATGTGTGGAATTGTTGGAATAGTTAATGCCGGTCGGCGAAGTGTCGAGCGGAAAGTGATTGAACGAATGAATCGATGTATCGTTCACCGCGGTCCCGACGAAGACGGTTTTTACGTCAACGAATCGGTCGCGCTGGCGATGCGTCGGCTTTCCATTATTGACCTCGCGGGCGGGCAGCAGCCGATTTTTAATGAGGACAGAACAAAAACAATTGTTTTTAACGGCGAGATTTATAATTTTCAAGAACTGCGCGAAGATTTAGAAAAGCGCGAACATAAATTTTACACGAACTGCGATACGGAAGTTATTATTCATCTTTACGACGAATACGGCGCCGATTGCGTTCAGCATCTGCGCGGAATGTATGCCTTTGCGATTTGGGACGAGCGCGACCAATCGCTTTTTATTGCAAGAGACCGACTCGGCAAAAAACCGCTTCTCTATTCACACCAATCGAACGGCGATTTAATCTTCGGCTCAGAATTTACCGCGCTGCTCGCCCATCCCGATGTTTCGCGCGAAGTTGATTTCGCCGCAATCGACAGTTATTTTTCGTATCTCTGCGTTCCCGCGCCGCAAACTGCCTTTAAACAAATCCGCAAACTCGAACCGGCGCACTGGCTTCGCTGGAAAGACGGCAAAATTGAAATAAAGAGATACTGGTCGCCGGATTTTTCCAGGAAAATCAAAATTAGTCAGGAAGAAGCCATTACGGAAACGACACGAATTTTGCGTGAAGCAACCAAGCTCCGAATGATTGCGGAAGTTCCGCTCGGCGCGTTTCTCTCCGGCGGCGTGGATTCTTCAATCGTCGTCGCGCTGATGGCGCAGGAAAGCAGTCAACCGGTTAAAACTTTTTCAATCGGGTTTGAAGAACAGGATTTCAGCGAACTCAAATACGCTAAAAAAGTTGCCGAATATGTCGGCGCGGAGTATAACGAATTTATTGTCAAGCCCGACGCTCTGGAAGTTTTACCGACGCTCGTCGAGCATTACGGCGAACCTTACGCGGATTCTTCGGCGATTCCGACATACTACGTTTCAAGGGAAACGCGAAAATTCGTTACGGTTGCGCTCAACGGCGACGGCGGTGATGAATCTTTTGCCGGTTACGAGCGCTACGCGGCGATGCGGATTGCCGAACTTTATCATCGTTTTCCAAAAGTTTTGCGGAAAGCGTTAATTGAAGCGCCGGTCAATTTGATTCCGGCTTCGGAACTCAAAAAATCTCGTGTCCGAGATGCGAAAAGATTCTTAAAAGCCGCGTCGCTCCCAAAAGACGAACGCTATTTCCGGTGGATGTCAACCTTTGATAGGGAAGCGAAAAGGGAACTTTATACACGGCAGTTTGCCGAAACGGTTGCCGAGCAAAATCCGTATGTTTTTCTTGAAAAATGGTTTGTCAAAGCAAACGGTTCGGGCATTTTGGACACAACGCTTTTGACCGACCAGATGACGTATTTGCCGAACGATTTGCTCGTTAAGGTCGATATTGCTTCGATGGCGAATTCTCTGGAAGCGCGTTCGCCTCTGCTTGACCACAAGGTTGTCGAATTTGCCGCCAGTTTGCCCGAAAATTTGAAAATGCAAAGATTTGAAACAAAATCTCTGCTGAAAAAAGTGGCGACGCAGCTTGTGCCGAAAGAAGTAATTTACCGGCGCAAGATGGGTTTCGGCGTGCCGATCGGAAGCTGGCTTCGCGGCGAGATGAAAAGTTTTGTGCGCGATGTTTTGCTTTCGGAAACGTCTTTACGGCGCGGAATCGTCAAGCCGGAAATGCTCAGAAAATATGTAAACGAACACACTAATTCGGAGCGCGACCACTCCTACCAGATTTGGACGTTGTTAATGCTTGAGCTTTGGTTTCAGAGGTTTATAGATTAAAGGAAGAATCAATGAGTATGAAGTTTTAATGACGGTATTCGCTGGTCTAGATAATCTACAATCTACGTTGAATGTTCCGAATAGCGATGTTCACAATTATAAAGATGAAAATACCGGAGTAACGGAAAAAGGTCTTGAGATAAATGAACGACGATAGGCAGACAAATAAAAAAATAAAAATTGTCCGCATTATCGCGCGTCTTAATGTCGGCGGTCCGGCGCGCCACGTTGTTTGGTTGACGAAGGCGCTGCAGAATGGAGAATTTCAATCGGTTTTGCTGACGGGGACAGTTCCCGGAGGCGAAGAAGATATGAGTTATTTTGCCGCCGAAAACGGGGTCGAGCCGGTTTTTATCGAGGAGATGAGCCGTGAGCTTTCTCCGAAGGACGTTGTTTCGCTGTGGAAGGTTTATCAAAGGATTTGCCGCGAGAAACCGGATATAATTCACACGCATACGGCTAAGGCGGGAACGGTCGGGCGCGCCGCCGGATTTCTTTATCGCTGGCTGACGTGGCAGACTTTAATCGGCAAACCGCGCCGCGTAAAATTCGTTCATACTTATCACGGACACGTTTTTCACAGCTATTACGGCAACTTGAAAACAAAAATTTTTCTGTTTATCGAAAAAACTCTGGCGTCGCTGGCAACCGATAAAATAGTCGTCATCAGCCGCCAGCAATTCGGGGAAATTCACGAACAGTTCGGCGTCGGGCGGACAAATCAGTTTGAAATCGTTCCGCTCGGCATCGACCTCGCGCCGTTTGAGCAGGCGCGTGAAAAACGCGACGTTCTGCGCGCGGAAATCGGCGCGGACGACGATGAAATTCTGGTCGGATTAGTCGGGCGTTTAACCGAGATAAAAAACATTCCGCTTTTTCTGCGTGTCGCCGAACTTTATAAAGAGCAGGGGGAAAATTCGGGTGCGCCGCGAATCCGTTTCGTCGTCGTCGGCGAAGGTCATTTAAGAGCGAGTCTCGAAAAGGAAGCCGAAACGCTTCAAATAAAAGATATTACGGTTTTTCTCGGCAACCGGAGCGATACCGACGTTTTTTATGCCGGTCTTGATATAGTCGCGCTGACATCGCTTAACGAAGGCACGCCGCTCTCCCTAATTGAAGCGATGGCGAACGGGCGGGCGGTGATTTCGACCGAAGTCGGCGGCGTTGTCGATTTGCTCGGCGCGGCGCAAGCCGAAGAAGACGGATTTAAAATCTGCGAGCGTGGCGTTCGAGTCGCTTCAAACGACGCGGCGGGTTTTTACAACGGTTTAAGTCGTCTGGCAAACGATTCTCAAATGCGGGCGCGGGCGGGCGCAAACGGTAAAAAGTTTGTCGGGGAAAATTACTCGAAGGAACGTCTGATACGCGACATACGAAAACTTTATCTAGATTTAATCTGATTGTTGTATAACCATTCGGACGCCTTGCTTTAAAGGCGAAATTATTTTGTAATAAGCGATAATATTTTTATACGGAAAATCGGTGCTCTCCTCACTGTATTAGCCATGTTGACCAATCCTTTTGTTATTACGTTGTTAAGCGTCGTCGTGTCGGTCGGACTGACTTTTTTAATTCAAAAACTCGCCCATCGATACGGTTTTGTCGCCAAGCCGAAATCCGACCGCTGGCACAAAAAAACGACGGCGATGATGGGCGGCACGGCGATTTTTCTGACGACCGTTTTGATTTACGTTGTCGCCGTTCCCTACACGAAGGAATCGCTGGTTGTCATTGCGGGCGGAACGATTCTTTTCCTCGTCGGGTTAATCGACGACCTTCTTAATATCAAGCCGTATCAGAAACTTGTCGGGCAGTTTATCGGCGTCGCCGTCGTTGTCGGTTTCGGTCTGGTTCTGCCGTGGACGGATTCGGGAATTCTCAATATCGGCATTACCGCCTTCTGGCTTATCGGCATCACGAACGCCATAAATCTGCTCGACAATATGGACGGTCTCGCCGCCGGTATTTCCGCCATCGCCGCGCTCGCTCTGGCAATCGGATTCGGCGCGAGCGGACAGACGAACGAGCTGCTGCTGGTTTCGGTTTTTGTCGGCGCGCTCGTCGGATTTCTCGTTTTTAATTTTAATCCGGCTTCGATTTTTATGGGTGACTGCGGCTCGATGTTCGTCGGATTTTTTCTGTCGAGTTCGGTTTTATTAACGCAGGTCGGCGGGCGCTCGCGCAGCGTCGTTTCGGTTCTGGCGGTTCCGGCACTGATTTTAATCGTCCCGATTTTCGACACGACGTTCGTGACGGTTTTAAGAAAAATCTGGGGCAGAAAAGCGTCCGAAGGCGGGCGCGACCACACTTCGCATCGGCTCGTCGCGCTCGGATTGTCAGAGAAAAACGCGGTTTTGATGCTTTACGGTCTGGCGCTGCTCGCCGGCGCGCTTTCCCTGCTCGTCAACCAGTTGGAGACGACGCAGAGTCTCGCGCTGATAGCTTTTTTCATATTGGTTTTGACTATTGTCGGCGTTTATCTTTCAAAAGTTAAAGTTTATAAAGAACAGGAAGAAGCGCTCGCGCTCCAGGATAAAGCCGTTTTCGGTTTTCTGCTCAATCTCTCGCACAAGCGACGAATTTTCGAGGTTGTTCTCGACGCGGTTCTTATTTCGCTTGCTTATTACACTTCTTATATTTTGATTTTCGGCTCGTTTGAACAAAGCGAAAACTGGATGCTTTTTAACAAATCACTGCCGATTCTGATAGTTCTTCAGCTTTTCGCGTTTCTTCTAGTCGGAGTTTATCGCGGAATCTGGCGTTATACGAGCGTTCAGGATTTCGTAACTTTTGCCAAAGGCGTCGCGCTGGGTTCTATCTTAAACGTTCTGGCGCTTCTTCTTTTATTTAGATTTCAAAATTTTTCGCGCACGGTTTTCGTCGTCAACGCAATCGTTTTGTTTCTGGCGCTCGCCGGCAGTCGGATGGCGTTTCGCCTGATGCGTCAGCTTTTGCCTTCGCCGATTTCCAAGGAAGGTCGAAGGGTTTTGATTTACGGCGCGGGCGACGGCGGCGAGATGGTTTTAAGAGAATTGAAAAACAACCCGAATTGGGATTACGCGCCAATCGGTTTCGTTGACGACGACCCGCTTAAAAAAGGCAAACTTATTCACGGGCTGCGTGTTTTCGGCGGAAACGGTTCGCTGGCGAAGATATGCCGCGACAACGACATCGAGGAAATTCTAATCTCCTTTCGCAGCATCAATCCGCAGAGGCTTAAAGAAGTTAAATCGGTTTGCAGCGACACGGACGTTTCGCTCAAGCGCGCCTCGCTGAGAATCGAGCCGCTCGACTTTGAATAAATGTATATAGTGGTAAATGGTAAATGCGAGAAATTGGCTTTCATTTAGCGTTTACCGCTTACCGCTTGGTAATTGCTTTTGCGGCGCGGAAAATATAAATTAGAAATACGAGGTTAAAGGAAAATTTATGTCAAATGAGGTTATCAATGTCGGCGGCGAGGAAAAGGTGGTTCGCGAGGACACGGCGAAATCTTACCGCGGAACAATCTGGGCTTTAATCAGCGTGGCGGCTTTTATCGTTATCGCCGCGATTATCTTTTTCGGCTTTCTGGTAAAATCGAAAACCGACGGCACGCCGAACCAGTCGCCGAGGGAAATCGAGCAGCGAAGACAGCAGTAAAATAGCGGTAAATGATAAATGGTAAATGGTAAATGAAAGACAATTTCTTCCATTTACCATTTACCATTTACTATTTACCATTTAATTTATGTTGGTTTTGGGCATCGAAAGTTCGTGCGATGAAACGGCGGCGGCGGTCGTGCGCGACGGACGCGAAATTTTGTCGTCGGTTATTTCGTCGCAGATTGAAATGCACAAGCCGTTCGGCGGCGTCGTGCCGGAACTTGCTTCGCGCGAGCATCTGGAGAAAATCGAGCCGGTTGTCGATGAAGCTCTGGAGCGTGCGAACGTTTCGCTCAAAGACATTGAAGCCGTCGCCGTTACCCAAGGTCCCGGACTTATCGGCTCTCTGCTCGTCGGCGTCTGCTACGCCAAAGCGCTGGCGTTCGGGCTGGATGTTCCGTTCGTCGGCGTCAACCATATCGA
>JALZOE010000145.1 GCA_030857325.1 Acidobacteriota bacterium | reverse complement strand
TTCCGATAAACCGTCGTGGTTCGATTATTCGATTGCGTCGCAGGCAAGGTTAATCGAGCGTTTTATGGACAGATTAGGCATCGGGCGCGCAACCATTATCGGCAGTTCATACGGCGGCGCGGTCGCTTTGACGGTTGCGCTCGATTACGCCGAACGAGTCGAAAAACTCGTGGTTGTCGGCGCGGTTATCAACGACGAAGTGAAAAAACAGCTTCTTTATAAATTGGCGGCAATTCGCGGCGTCGGCGAAATTTTCTCGCCTTTTCTGATTGACTCGAAAAGGTTTTTAAAGCGCCGTATGCGCGGAACAATCTGGTCGTCCAATCATCATCTTATTACGCCGGAGCGCATCGAATGCGTGAGGCGACCGCTGCGGGCGTCAAACGCGCACCGCTCGGTTTTGGCGACGGCGCGCAAATGGGACGCCAACCGCATCGAGCAGGACGCGTATCTTATCAATCATCCGACGCTGATTCTCTGGGGCGAACACGACTCGGTCATTCCGATTCACAACGGCGAAAAAATTTACGAATCAATCCTAAATTCGCGCTTCGTCGTCTTTAGAGACTGCGGACACGTTCCGCAGGAAGAAACGCCCGACAGTTTCGTCAAAGTCGTCAGCGAATTTTGCCGCAGCCCGAAAGGCAAATTCGAGGTAAAGGACGGCGAGAAAATGCAGTTTGTCGAATAAATTTTAGTGTCTATGAAATAAAATGATTGTTTTCAAAAAAATTATTTACTGTTCCAGTTGTTTTTGAAGCGATTTTTTCCAACCGCCTTCCAACTCGTCAACCGAAGCCGAAACAATTTGCGTGTTATTGGCTTTTATTTTCAAATGTGCGCCCGCGACTTTGCCGATAACGGTAAACGGACAATCGTTTTCTTTTGCAGTCGCTTCGACTTCATCCAATTTTTCAGCCGAAAAACTAATGACGATACGCGACGGCGATTCGCCGAAAAGCAATGCTTCGAGCGGTAAATTTTCTTCCGTTAAATCGATTTCCGCGCCGATTGCTTTTCGGTTGAGCGACGAAAAACAGCTTTCCGCAATCGCAACGGACAAACCGCCGTCCGAGCAGTCGTGCGCCGATTTCAAAAGAAATTTGTCCGAAAGTTTTAAACAAGTTTGCTGAACGAGTTTTTCCAAATCCAAATCGAGCGCCGGAACTTCGCCTGATTCAATCAACTCGTCAATCGTCAAACCTAAAATTGTCTGCGCGTATTCGCTCGCCGATAAGTCATCTTTTGTTTCGCCGAGAAGCGCGATTACATCACTTTCGGTTTTAAAACCCTGAGTGATAATTTTGCGCGCGTCTTCGAGCAGTCCGACCATTCCGATAACCGGCGTCGGCAAAATTCCGCGCCCGTCGGTTTCGTTGTAAAACGAGACGTTGCCGGAAACAACCGGCGTTTCAAACGCTTCGCACGCTTCTTTTATGCCGTCAATCGTTTCCGAAAAACTCCACATCACTTCCGGGCGTTCGGGCGAAGCGAAGTTCAAACAATTGGTAACGGCAATCGGCTGCGCGCCGACGCAGACGACGTTGCGCGCGCCTTCGGCGACAATTAATTTCGCGCCTTCGCGCGGATTTACCGCGACGAAACGGGCGTTTCCGTCCAGACACATCGCAATCGCGCGCCGCGTTTCCTTAACGCGCACGACCGCCGCGTCCGCGCCCGGCAAAACCGCCGTATTCGTCCGAACCATATGGTCATACTGCTGATAAACCCATCGTTTGGAACAGATATTCGGCGCGGCGAGAAGCGTTTTTAAGGCTTCGTTTGTGTTTCTCTGTCCTTGTTCTTTTATTTTCTCTCCTGCGCTCGCTTTCCGATAATTATCAGGAGAATCGCCACAAACAGCAGTATAACTATTAGTAACATTCCTTGATTCATTATCTTTTTTCTTTTTCGATTTTTTCGGCTCAGACATCGAGCGATTATATTTTGGAGCTTCGTTCGTTACGGCGTCAACCGGAATATCCGCCATCAACTCGCCGTTGTGAAAAATCTTCAAACGATTGCCTTCGACGACGTGCCCGACGACAACGGCGTCCAAATCCCATTTGTTGAAAATCTCGACAATCTGTTTTTCGCGCCCGCGATGCGCGACAATCAACATTCGTTCCTGCGATTCCGACAAAAGCATTTCATACGCCGTCATTCCGGTTTCGCGCTGCGGAACGAGCGTTAAATCTAACTCTAAACCTGTCCCGGCGCGCGCCGCCATTTCGACCGATGACGACGTTAAACCCGCCGCGCCCATATCTTGTATGCCTTCAATCGCGCCGGAACGCATCGTTTCTAAGCACGCTTCGAGCAGAAGTTTTTCCAAAAACGGGTCGCCGACCTGAACCGTCGGACGTTTTTCCAGCGCTTCGTCGTCAAATTCCGCGCTCGCCATAGTCGCGCCGTGAATTCCGTCGCGTCCGGTTTTCGCGCCGACGTAAAGAACCGGATTTCCGATGCCCGACGCTTTGCCGAAAAATATCTGGTCTTTGCGGACAATGCCGAGCGCAAACGCATTAACCAATGGATTTAAGTTATAAGCGTCATCGAAAACGACTTCGCCGCCGACGGTCGGAACGCCGAACGCGTTGCCGTAATGCGCAATGCCGTCAACACAGCCTTTTAAAATCGATTTATTGCGGCGTCCGTGTTTTTCGTCCGACAATTTGCCGAAACGCAGAGAATTCATCGCCGCAATCGGGCGCGCGCCCATTGTAAAAACGTCCCGCAGAATGCCGCCGACGCCCGTCGCCGCGCCTTGAAACGGCTCGATAAACGACGGGTGATTGTGCGATTCGACTTTGAAAGCGACGCACAAATCGTCGCCAATATCGACGACGCCCGCGTTTTCGCCCGGCGGCACAATCACTCGTTCGCCCGTTGTCGGCAGTCGTCCGAGATGAACACGCGAAGATTTATAACTGCAATGCTCCGACCACATCACCGAAAAAACGCCGAGTTCGGTGAAATTCGGCTCGCGCCCCAGTATTTTCAAGATTTTTTCGTATTCTTCGTGGGTTAGATTGTGCTGTTTTATAACTTCGGGCGTGATTTGCGGTTCGTTCATCGTTAATGCTCACAGATAGGAAAATATCGTTTAAAACAAAAAAGAGAGTTTATGCGGTTCGGACTCGTTTTTCAAATCCGTTTCAATAAACTCTTTCTAAATTCAGATTTTGAGCTTCTTATGTGATTCTTTCTAAGGCATTTATTCCATATCTTCTTTTTATCTCTGTTTCTAAAACCTCATTGTAACCTTTTACATATTCGAGCAATTTAGTCGAAACTTTACAACCGAGTTCCAACATTTCCACTCCATATTTAACCTTCAGATGTTGTTTTAATTTTGAATTTTCACTCGTTCCTTCGCCGTATCTGATAATTTGCAGTTTTTCAGAGAGAATATCTTTTTGGGCATCATCTTTTCCTTTTTGATAAGGAATTTCTGATTCTTCTATTTCACGCCGAGTTGACAGTTCTTGCCGAATATCGCTATCGGTAGCATTTTTAGCTTGCTTTTCTATAGTTTTCTCAATTTCCGCTCTTATAATCTCAAGCTCGACTTTTCCCTGTCGGCTATAAACGAGTTCTCCTTTTTCGTTAAATAAAACGGTAAAAGGCATTCCGCCTTTCCAGTCTTTTGCAACTGAAGCAATCGCCGCTTCTTCGTCCAGTGTTTTCAAAAGATACGCCGGCATTTCCGCTTTCATTTCCAGCAGAAATTTCGGCACGTCGCGGTTTATTTCCGCCAGGTCGTCAATCGAAACGGTTATAAAATCGATTTTGCCTTTATATTCCGAGTCAATCTTAACAAGATCGGGAAATTCCTCGCGGCACGGGTCGCACCACGTCGCCCAAAAATTTACCAGCAAAGGTTTTGCATTTTCCGCTTCTCGTTTGAGCAGATTTTTAAGAGCGAGCGCGTCGATTTGTGTAACTTTCGGCAAATTTAAATTTTGCGCCGCTCTTTTATTTGTTTTAACAATTGCGGTTTTTTTTACGGAAGTTTTTGTCGCGGTTTTTGATTTTTGTTTTTGAGCAAAAACGTCAACCGGAAAAATCAGCGTAAAAAACAGACCGGAAACGAAAACAAAATTTGAAAAATTCGTTCGATTTATAAATTTATTTTTCATTTGAAAAAGTATCACTGTTTTCTTTTAATCGAACAGCCGAAAGCGTTTGCGCTCGTTTTCGCAACGGGTTTTCCGCTTAATGTCGAATCGACCGCCGCGCGCAGGTAATTTTCCGTGATATTGTCGCCGCGCCGGTCATTATCAATCGCGCCGCGGTAAAGAAGCACGTTTTTTTGGTTAAAATAAAGCGTCTCCGGCGTTACGGTTGCGCCCAATTTGTCGGCTAAAACATTGTCTTTATCGATTAAAACCGGGAATTTGTATTTGCCGGCGGCGTGTTTGGCAACCGCGTCCAGCGGTTCGGTCGCGTTGGAATTGATGCCGATGACGTTAATGCCTTTTGCCTGTAAATCGGCGGCGAATTTTACAATTCTTTCGTCGTAGCCTTTAACGACCGGACATTGAATCGAAAGAAAAACCAGCACCGCGCCGTTTTTGCCTTTTAAATCATTGAAAGAATGCTCTTTTCCGTTCGTGTCGGAAAGTTTGAAATTTTCCAGATTTGCACCGACGGCAACATCTTCCGCTTGAACGAAACTCGATACGGAGACAAATGCGAACAACGCCGCCAGCGCGACGAATAAAATACTTTTTCGCTTCATAAAACTTAACTCCTCTGCCTAAAAATTTAATCCGGCTGAAATTTAACGATTCTTCGATTGTAATATAAATACTTCGGCGGCGGAAACTTTTCGATGCTTAAATTAGAAAAACCTCTTAATTATTAACGATTTCGCAAACGCCTTTCTGCCAGCCGATTAGCGAAAATTTGTTTTTTGGATTCAGGAAAACGACGGCGGTTACGTCTTCGATTTTGCCGTTGTTTATCACTTTCATGCAAATTTTGTAGTTTGTTCCGGCGACGATTTGCGACTCGGCGCGCTCAATCGAAGCGAGCGAGAGACGGCGATTTTCCTTTTTGCGCTTTTCCTGTTTGACGGCAAATTTCGCCGCCGATAAAGCTCCGCCGTCCGTTTTCATAAGTTTTTTGTAATTGTCGTTAATCTGCTGCGCGAAAACGCCGAACATTCCGCCGCATAAAAGATAAAATCCGGCAAAAATCAAAATTGTTTGTGTAGTTTTTTTCATTCCTTACCTCTTTTTTATCAAAATTTGAAGAACAGAATTTATTATAAACACAATCAGGAAAACAATGTTTAAAAATTATTTTTAAACATTCCGCACTTGTCCGAAGCTGAAAATGCGTCTCACACCGAAATTTACGGTCAGCGTTTGTTGAAATTTTTCGGCAGCAGAATTTCCATCGCGTCGTCAACCGTAACGATTCCGGCGATTTCACCTAAATCGTCAACCACCGGCAGAGCCAGCAGATTATATTCGGCAATCGTCTGCGCGACCTCTTCGGCGGCGTCATTCGGATGAGCAAACTGAAATTTGTCGCGCATAACTTCGGAGAGCGAAACGGCAGGGTCAGCTAAAATTAGATTTCGCAAGGAAATAAGACCTTCGAGCTTCCAGGAATTTTCCCGTTCGACGACGTAAAGGTAATAAATCATATTCGGCGTTTCCGCCATTTCGCGCAATCGGGCAATCGCTTCACCGACGGTCAGGGTTTTCGGAAAAGTAACAAATTCAGTCGTCATCAAACCGCCAGCCGTGTCTTTGTCAAACGGCAAAAGCTCGGCAACGTCGGCTTTTTCCTCGTCTTCCATTAAATCGAAAAGTTCCCGCGCCTTTTCGTCCGAAAGCTCGCTTAAAACGTCAACGGCGTCGTCCGGCGACATTTCTTCCAGAATATCGGCGGCGCGTTCCTCGTCCATTTTCTCCAGTATGCGCGCCTGATTTTCAGTGGACATTTCTTCGAGCGTGTCGGCAGCGGTTTCATTGTCGAGAGATTCAACAATTTCCGTGCGGTGAATTGGCGAAAGCGTTTCGGCAAGCTGCGCGATTTCGACCGGATGAAGCCGCGAAAGTTTGTCTTTTGAAGATTTTAATTGAACGGCACAGCTTGATTTATCGGTCGCCAGATAGCCGACATCAGCCCAATCGAGAACTTCGACGGGGCGATTGCTGCCGTAAAATCCAATCGGCATCAGGCGGCGCATAAAACCCTGAAAACTCACGTCCGCGCCGGTTACGCGCCATTCTTTGCCGACTTCGATAATCTGCACGTCGTTGACGCGCACGACCCGTTTGCCGTCAACGTCGATAAGCTGATTGTCAAGCACGTCTTTCGCCAGAAGAACTTCGCCCGTTCGACGGTTAAACGGTTTCAAATCAATTATTTCCGAACTCATTCGCGCGCCGCTTTCGTTGAGCGAAGATATTTTCGAGCGCGACATAAAAAACAGACGGCGACGATAACGCGCCACCAGACCGATGACCGGCGGATAATCTTCCTCGCCGTAACGGACGATAATATCTTTTATGACGGCAATCTTTTCGCCTTCGGCATCGAGAATCGGCTTTCCCAAAATCTGCGATAAATAAAGCATAACCTAAAGATAAACGATGTTTGAAAAAGGTTGAAGCGCGAAACCGCAAACAAATTGCTTGTCGGTTAAATCATAAAAATCGGCATTGTAAACCGAAAATTTAATATTAAATATTTTGGTTGATAAAAATTGTTTAAT